>DAOUXC010000010.1 GCA_030666795.1 Desulfobacteraceae bacterium | reverse complement strand
GTTGACCCTGAAGCCATCTGTTGAGTCATATCCCGAAGAAATGCCAAGACCGAAAGGACCCATTGTTTCCTGGCAGTTCATGCTGTAGCTCTGGGTTTCCAGATTACCCCGGTAGGCTTCCACATTACCGTGAAGCGCTTCTATTCTTTTGGTGGTGATCACAATAACGCCACCACCGGAGTCATCTCCGAACTCAACGCCCCCTTCTCCCTTGTAAATTTCGATTTTCTCGATATTCCTCACGGAAACCATATCCCATTTGACCCCTCCGTGACTCGATGTGGGATCGTTGATGGGCCGGCCGTCTAAAAATACCTTAACCCTGGTGGATCCTCTTATGGATACAGATGCCTCACCCGCCTTCACACCAGGGATCTGGTTCAAGAGGTCCGCTATTTTGCGAACATTCATCTTTTCGATGTCCTCCTCGCTAATGACGATTTTGCCGGAATCTTCCTGTGCCAGGACAGGAGAAAATACTGAAAAAGAGACGGCCATTAGGAGGAGCGTGAACAGGATGGGTGTTGAGCTACTCTTCATCCAGCAACTCCTCAATATCCCCTTCGTTCTTTAAGTAAAGTTCCTGGAGCCTGTCCTTGATTTCTTCGCCCGCATCCCACATGTTCCTCTGTATCGCCTCCAGTAATCGTTCAACAATGTTATTGAGCGCATAGGGATTATGCTCTTTGAACCATTCCTGCATTTGTGCATCCAGGGCATATGTCTCTGCCAGTTTTTCATACATCCAGTCATCCATGACTTCGGTTGTGGCATCCCAGTGAAAACAGATATCCACCAAGCGGGATAAATCGCCGGCCCCCTTGTACCCGTGACGTTTCATGCCCTCAATCCATTTCGGGTTCAGCACGCGCACCCTGGAGACAAACTTTGCCTCCTCCTCTGTTGAGCGAACCTTGACCTGACGAGGGTCGGCGCTGCTGCCGCTGTAAGAACAGGCAGGCGTTCCCTTGTAATGGGATACCGCAGCATTCATGCCGCCGTGATAAGAGTTGTAATCATCGCCTGACAGGATGTCGTATTCCCTGCTGTCCTCATTTTTCACAGTAAAGTCCATTGACTTCAATCGCCTGCGAAATACATCCTTAACCTGTCTCCCGTAGGAACTTCTCCCATACGCGTATGCTCCCCAGCTTACATATATTTCTGCCAGATCGCCTTTATCCTTCCACTGTTTGGCATCAATAGTTTTATTGACGCCCGCGCCATAGCAACCCGGTCTGCCGGAAAATACCCTGAAGCTTGCCAAACGCAGACTCTCATCTTCTCCTATCTTTTCTTTCGTCATCAATTCTTTAGCCTCAAGCTCCACGTTGCGTTTCAAAAAATTCCGTCCGTATGTTTCCTTTAGTGCCACTACCATGGAAACCGCATCATCAATCAAGTCCATCACATTAGGGAACGCATCCCTGAACATACCACTGGTGCGTAATGTCACATCAATTCTGGGGAACTCCAGCTTTTCCGCAGGAATAATTTCCAACCCTTCTACCCTGCCGCTTGACTTGTTCCATACCGGCTTGACTCCCATCAGATACAGGACTTCTGCAATATCATCACCCTGTGTCCTCATGGTGGGGGATGCCCAGATCACGATGCCGAGACTCTCCGGGGACTTACCATGATCTTCCACATACCTATTCACCAATTCATCACCCAGTTTTTTCCCCACTTCCCATGCCTCCGGGGTGGGGATCTTATATGGATCTACTGAGTAGAAATTGCGGCCCGTGGGCAGGATGTCGGCCATACCACGCGTAACCGCCCCCGAAGGACCGGGGGAGACAAATTTCCCCTGAAGGGCATTGATCGCGGCATCTATTTCCCCTGTCGTCTTTAAGACATTGGGCCTGAGCACCTCTGCGATGTATACCAGAACCCTTATTATATCCTCGCTTTTTCCCCCCAGGACATCCTTTACAATCTCCCTGATTGCACTGGTCTCCCAGGAATTTTCGTCCATCTTCCTGAGAATATGCAATACCGCCCTGTGCCCCGTTTCTATGATCTGTGCGCCTGTCTTTACTTCACTGATTATTTCCCCCCTTTGCCTGCAAAGCTCAAGATAATCGTAACCCATCAACTTCAGGGCCTCGTCACGCAGAGAGGGGATGTCGCCGTTTTTTAGCCGTGTCATCTGTGCCAGAAACTCTATAAGCGTCTCTCCCTCCGGAGGATAACCGAATATATGTAAACCGTCATTAATGATTGTGTCCGCCACTTCGTTGATGTAAGCGTGCGCTTTTGACACAATTGCATGCGTGTCTCCCGTTCCTTCAAGGTCAATACCGAGGTCTGTCTGAAGCTTTTGTTTTTTTATTTCCTCAAGAATATTTCTCTCTATGACCGGAATCTTGGCCAGATCCCCCCTCTTTTTAATCATAAAATATTCGCTGATCAGGTCGTCAAGCCTGCCTAGATCTTCTGCTTTTTCTGCGGAAACAAACGGGGGCGTGAGGTGATCGATTATGGCGCAGTAGGAACGCCTTTTTGCCTGTGTTCCCTCTCCGGGATTATTGATAATATAAGGGTAGATGTTTGGAAGATCCTGAATGGAAAGATCAGGGTAGCAGTATTTTGATAAACCAACGCTTTTTCCCGGAAGCCATTCGAGGGAGCCGTGTTTTCCCACATGGATTACGGCATCGGCCTTAAAGATATAGCGTATCCACCGGTAGTGAGCAAGATAGTGGTGGGGCGGTGGCAGTTCCGGATTATGCAGATTTTCTGCAGTGTTTTCCAGATAACCCCTTGTAGGTTGCAATCCGATATAAACATTGCCATTGATAATTCCATTGATAAGAAAATCATTATTATGAACAAAAATGTTGCCGGGCGCTTTGCCCCAGTGCTCGGTTTGATGCGCCCGAGTCTTCTCCGGTATTGTAGGGCGCCACTGCAGGTATCGATTTTCAGATACCCTGTCGGCTGCTCGTTCTGCCAGCACTTCCGGCAACAGCCAGCGGGAATCGTTGGTCATGCGGGTCAGCATCTCGTGGGCTAATGCCTCGCCTGATTCATATTGTTTTTCGATCGTATGGCCCTGGGCCTTTAACCGGTCAATAAGTATTTTTACACTTTGAAATGTATCCAGACCGACCGCATGGCCCAAACGATCATTTCTCGGCGGGTAATGATGAAACACGATCGCCACTCTTCTGTCCTTATTCGATATGTGCCGCAGTCTTGCCCAGTTTCCGGCAAGCTTTATAGCGGCCTGTATTCGTTCGGGAACAGGTACATATTTTTTCATGACAGCGCCTGTTAGCTGATCTATCTCCTTATCTTCGCGAGTGGCCACAACGACCGTGATGAGATTCCCGTCAAACTCGGGCTGAGCTACCGAGCAGGATACATCAACAGGCGTTACCGCCTGCATGGTTTTGCTCCATGTTTCATAGGAATTCTGGGTGCAGATAATCTGAAGGACAGGCACATCCAGAGATGGGTAGATCTTGCAAAAACCACTTCCGAGCATTGAAAGGGACTGCGGAATGGGATCTAATAATACATCTATCGAGGTTTTGCCATTTTGTTTAAAAAAAAAATCTGCGACTTCATCGGCGGCCCTGTTATCAAGATAGATATCCCTGGCGGTCCGGGAAAAAACGCACAGGGGCATGCAACCTTGTTTTTCTATTTCTTTTATAAGGGCGTCGATATGGGCCGAATTCCCGTTTAGCCAGTTGGTTTGATGGAACCAGATTCCTATCCTTAGCTTTCCTGAGCTATCCGCGGACCTGGAGGAATACCATTTGAAATATTTAGCCGTATCCAGAAAAACATGACGGGCATCCGGGTGGTAAATTCCCTCACATAACACCGGTTGTGGTACGGGAACGTTTATTTCTTCTCCGTTCACAAATTGATAAACGTATAACAACAGATGACAAATATTATCCACGCCGCCGTTCTTTATATACATGACACATGTGTTGAATTGCTCGCTTCCGTAGTCATTGGAATATTCCTCTGAGAGTTTAATATCTTCCGGTTGAGAACCGGGCTGGACGTGCAATATCTTCGTCCGCCTTATATAGTCGTCAAAACCGGGACAGGATATTTTACCTCCCATCAGAACCATAATTGTATAATCAGCGCCTTCAATGTGCCGCCCGAAATCTTCAATCTCTCCCGGATCGGAAAGGTCATGCTGGGAGCGCACAACAAGTTCCATTGAAATCTTATGTGTGCCCAAGGCCTTTTTGTACGCCCGTGAGAGGACCTGCATCTCACTTCCTGTCGCTGAAAAATAACATATCTTTACCTTGCTCATGAAAAACCTCCATTAAAACGCGATCAAGAACCCCATAAGGGTCAACACGCCCAACACAATGAATACTGTAAGATGAAAAGCTATAAGCAACAGTCCGTTATGCAGCCCGTAAAGCCCGAAATAATAGGACGGCGCCTCCTTCACGGCGATGATAGGCCTTGCACATAACATGCAGAAGACAAGAAGCTTTATGGCATCCGGCGTTGTCAATTGGCCTTTTGCCAGAAAGCTGGCGATTACTCCCATGCCCGCATAGACATTCCCTATATAAGAGAACAGTGCAATATTGTATGTTTCATTCAGGCCAATCATCTGAACACTAAGCGGAATCTTCTCAAAAAAACCTGTTTTATCAAAATAGAACACTACCCACGTTACTATGATTGTGAAGGCAATAATCCTGAATGCGTAACGCAGGGTTCGCTTAAATGCCACTGTAATCGCACAAGGGTCTTGTTTTAATGGTCCTGGCGAATCAGAAACCGGCGATTGATTTACCTCTACCTCCTCCCATTTGCTGCTAAAAAAAACTGAAAGTGATCCTGCAATTATTAATTTTGCCACTGCGACAACGAAGGAAAAACCCACATAAAAACAGGCAACCGGAGCCGTAAACAGGCTGAACACCACAGGCCCTGTGGATGTCGTCAAAATCCTTATGTGTGAAGGAAACGCGGCAAAAATGGCTGAAAGAATCAGATTGCTGCGAGATATTTGTTTTTTCCTGTATAAATTCATCAGCAGCCCTCCACCTGCATAAGCTGAACCCACATTCGCAATAAATGCCTTGCCGGTAATGGTAGAAAACCCAGTCTTTTTAACAATTCGTGTGGAAAATCCGTCCAAAAAATCAAGGTATTGCTTTTCCTGCAAATAGGTAAAGATGAACAGTATGGGCAGGGCCCTCTTACAGACAAATGCCACAATGTGCAGGCTTTGTGAGAATATCTCATCCACGTTTCAACTCATTAATAAGTCCTTTGCTACCCTGCATTCAATACACTCATAAAATGGAAACCGGTTGTTATAACAAGCGCGGGCAAGACAGGTGCCTCCGCATAGAGGCAAATCATCACACTGGCAACATCGACTCATTACATCCCGGAATTTGGCTTCAAGGTATGTATATCTTTCTTCATCAATACCGCTCTTAGTAGTTCCCAGACAAAAATCAGGGTCCCCACTCAGTGATGCACAGGGATAAAGATCACCATTCGATTCAACATAGCAGCCCGTTCGAGTAATTAAGTGACATTTTTGAAAGGAAACGGGGTTGACCATGTTCCTCTTCAGCTTTTCAATAAACCGAATTTCCACTTGCGGTCCGGTACGTTTGTTCCATATGCCGTATTGCTTCCATTTCCCAATCAATCTTTTTAACTCCTTTTCATACAAAGCCAGGTCCGGTAACAGATATGACTTGTTTCTTGCCGTGCCGATCATTCGCACGACACTGAAATGCACGGAATACACGCTCCCCAGCGGATAGACAACATCAAGAAAATGATCCAGAAAGCTTACATTTTTGGACGTGACAACACAGGTAATGCCAGCCTTAATTCCATTTTCGGTAAAGGCCCGCAATGACCGCATTACGGGTTTTACAGGATACTCTGTGCAAGATCCCATTTTCCGTGTCTGCCCTGAATACGGCATGAAACCATCACAACTCATCCCCACTGCAATATTCTCACGCTTGACAAATCTCACTATTTCGGGTAAAATTACTGTGCCGTTTGTCTGCACCTGAAGGATAAATTCCCCTTTCTTTTTTAAGAGATCGAGTATTGTTCGAATGCCGCGAAAATATAAAAAAGGCTCTCCCCCCGTAATTTGCACCTGGAGAACCTTTGCCATTTTAAATCCGAAATCAATGGCCTGCTCCATGGTGTCTTCGGTCATGTATTCTTCTTTGTTTCCAAACACATAACAATACTCACAGTTCATATTGCATTTTTTTGTAATGCATAGGACGAGCAGGTATATATCTTTCTTGTAAGGTTTCAGTTCCACCGTTTATCCTGACATTGATGGCATCAAATTTTGTTTGTGGTCAGATAATCTTCAACTCTTTCTAAAAGGTTTATCTCGCTTTTACATTCGAACAGGTCCCCGGCATCTGCATTAAAGAATCTCCCGGCTTCCTCATCTTTTCTAATAGTGAAGACTCTTTTCCCAAGATGCAGGGCATCTTTAAGCAATCGCAAATTGCCCTGGTTCAGTTTCCCCACCGGAAAGCCCGTATCAATGACAAAATCCGCCTCTTGAACAAGTCTCATAGCTTTACTCAGATTTTCCGGACCAATTTTTTCCATGGGAGCTTCTGTAACACATTCGGCTCCGATAGACTTCGCCACGTAACAATCAAGGTCGTTCTCATGAATGACACCCGTAGAGATTGAAAACCCTCGTTTGGTGAGAAGCCGGTAAAGAACGGCGCCACTGCCCATCCCTCCCACGACAAAAACAAATCCTTTGTGGCCATTGCCCCTGATTTCAATACTTCCAAGTCGTTGATTAAAGATCGCGCCTTTAAAATCGTAAAGAGAGGAAACGATTTCTTCCTTCAGCACCTCTTCGGGCGCTCCCCAGCCCACGATTCTCCCCTCTTTGAGCAGGACCACGCGGTCGGATACTTTTGACGCAATATCAACGTCGTGAAGAGATGCCACCACGGTGATTCTTTTTTCCCGGCAAAGCCGTTGAAGGATAGACATCACTTCCATGCGATGCTTCAAGTCAAGGTGAAGGGTGGGCTCGTCTAAGAGAATCAGACTCGGATCCTGAGTAATGGCCCGCGCGATAACCACTTTTTGCCGCTCGCCGTCACTCAGTGTGCTGACCTGTCTGTTGATAAGGGTTTCCGCATGGACCTGTGAAAGAGAACCAGAAATAGAACGTTTATCTGCTTCCTTCAATTTTCCCAAAAACCCTGTGTGCGGATAACGTCCAAGGGAGACGAATTCAAAGACGCTGAACAGTCCAGGGGAAATCCGATCCGTTAAAACAACTGAGAGGATCTTTGCCAGTTCACTCTGCAGGAAGTCATGAATATCCGTTTCCTCTATGAGTATGGTCCCCTTAAGGGGTGAAAGCAGCCTGGCAAGAGTCCTTAAAAGTGTTGTTTTACCTGCACCGTTTGGTCCAAGCAAAGAGATAAATTGCCCTTGCCGGAAGTGAAGATAGAGCGATTGCAAAACGGGATTTTTCTTATAACCAACGGATAGGTTGCTAATATCCATAACGTTCTTGAGCGATTCCCGGGTCATATGGAAACCTTCCTTTTGAGCAGAAGACTGATCACGATAGGTGCGCCGAAAAATGCGGTGATAGCGCTTATGGGAATTTCCACAGGAGAGAAAAGCTGGTGCGCGACAAAATCGCAAAGACTCGTGACAGTGCCTCCCAGGAGAACAGCTCCGGGAACGAGTACCCTGTTGTCAGATGTTGCAAAAAAGAGGCGCACCATATGAGGAATGGCCAGGCCGATGAAGGCCACAGGACCTGCAACAGCGGTCACCATGCCGGCCAGGGCGCATGAGCACAAAAGGATGAGTATCCGGAACAGCCGTATGTTAACGCCCATGGTGGCAGCGTACTCTTCTCCAAGGAGAAAGGCATTCAAAGGTTTGCAGAGGCCATAGACCACAATCAGTATTAGTCCGCCAAAGAAAAACAGCACCTGGATCTCGCTCCATTTAAATCCGGAGAAACTTCCCAACTGCCAGAGAACAAATCCCTTGACCTTTTCCTGTTCGGCAAAGGCTATAAGGAGACTCGTAATCGCATGGCAAAGATAGCCTATCATGAGACCTACAATGAGCAAGGTAACTCCGCTCTTGACCCTCATTGCTATGGCCAGGACAATGAGCATAGCCCCATAGGCCCCCACGAATGCCGCTACGGTCGTCAGAAAAGGAGCCAGAGACAAAAACCCCATGCTCAAGGTTGTTAACATCACAATGGAAACCATCAATGTTGCCCCGGAAGAAATACCCAGAATAAAAGGGCCGACAATAGGATTCCGGAAGAACACCTGGAGGAGCAAGCCTGCAATGGCGAGATAAGCTCCCCCAAGAAATGCGGCAATGGCCCTCGGTATACGGATCTTCCATATGATAAAACCATGGATCGATTCCGTGGAGCGATCAAGGACAATACGATAGAGTTCGGGAAAAGGGATATCTATTGATCCGATCATCACGTTAATCAACAATGAAAATAAAAGGAGCACGAAAAACATGGAAAAAATCATGCCGCGTTTATTTCGTCGAATCGATAAGGTTTGATCAGTCATCTGTTCCCATCATCCTTTATCGGGAAGCTCCATGAAGAATTTTTTCTTATACCCCGGAAACAGTTCAGGATGCATGATCGCTGCCATTTCCAGTATAATCTCATCGAGCCTGTCTGTGGATTGAGCATAGTGAAGCAACGGCGCGAACACTTTTCCATTTTCTAATGGTCCAATATTTTTCAAAATGGGATTCAAGCCCGCCAGAGCGGCCTTTGATGCGGCTCCTGTCAAAGGCGTCCTGTATGTAAATAGAATGCTTGCCTCTTTTCCGCTGGAAAGAAACCTTTCCAGTGTGATTTCAATTCACGATGCGCCGGACACATCATCAAAAAGATATTCACCCCCTGCCAGATCAACCATCTCCGCGGCCCATGCATTGCCCGGTTCTACCAGGACCCGTTTTTCATAGATATCTCCCCAGATCACCTTAGGACGGTCCTTCACGGAAGCGGTGATATACCGGATGTGATCAATTGCCGTAGATACCCTCGAAACAAACTTTTTCGCCTCCCGTTCCCTGTTGAAAAAAAACGCCAGGAACTGCGCAAAACGCATGCGCGTATCCAGGTCCATTGCCACCCCGGTACTGGTTATGACAACTGGAATATCCAGTTCCTTAATCATCGGTATTACAGACAAATCCCACGTCAATATAAGATCGGGGTGTATTGATTTTAATCTCTCATAATCAATTGCATCCGATTCCCCTATATAGGTGACCCTGCCCTTTTCCATCCCTTTTAGCACCTCCGGGATGGCCCAGTATTCCTTCTCTTTTGTAACTCCCACCAGCACCTCATCCAACACGCCGATGGCCTTTAACATGCCCACGTGATAACCGGAATAGGCCACCACACGTCGAACCGGCACCTCAATAATTTGATGCCTATCATATCCTTCAGGAGGCATTTCCCCTCTCGGTACGAGAATCAGGGTCCTTCCAGCTCCGTCCTTTAGCTCTTTACAATTCTCCGGCAATTTTTTGACCGTGAATTTTCCGATGTTCACAAAGGAGCGGCTATTACCGGTGCCAGGCTGGCACCCGGACAACAGGAAAGGGTTTAACACCATGACGAATAGCGCCAGGATCAACTGGAAATGAAAGATTATTTTCATACGGTTGCTCCCTTCTTTACCCTCACAAAAAACCACTGATACATGTACATGAACAATCCCACGACAAAAATAAGGGTTCCCGTAAAATAGAACTTCATGCCAGGATCCCTTTTGATGTTAAGGTTGATATAAGGCTGTCGCTTGCTTCCTTTGGTCTTGGGTGCAAAATCCTTAACATGAACGCTGAACCCCTTAAACCACACCGGCCTGTTTACGGAAACAATCTTCCTTTGGATTACAGATTCATCGATCATAAAAAGTAGTACCGCCTTTAGATCAATTGCCCGTTTTTTAAGAAACAGAAGGCGATCTCCCTCATAATATTGTATGTCCAGAGATTCGAGCCGGACGCGGCAGTCGGATTCAGGAATCTGGACGTTCTTCCCAGGAATCAGGATGTTGTTAGTATAGTTTGAAGCAAGCAGATAGCTTGAAAGGTATCCCAGAAGGATGACAAGAAAGGCATAGTGCATTATATGAGGGGAAAATCTTAACGCAAAACGGATACGGCTCGTGAAATAAGAACGGTTATAACACAGCGCAAAAACCCTGTTTGTGGTGCAGACAAAGGTGTTTATGGACAACAAGAGCAACAAAATCAAGAGCACAAAAAACCATGCCGTATCAGATAAGTTCCCGGCCCCATAAGTATTTGCCCACTCAAAAAATCGTATGTCATTGAGAGGTCTGAAAAGGTTCGGATGAGACCTCAGGCTCAGGAAGCCTGCAACAAGATCGATAAAAAGCATCAGGAACAGAATGGCCGTGAAATAAACAGCCCCTAAGACATTCCAGGTTTTTCTCAATGCTATAACCATTGAAAATCAAGCCTCTGAAATTTCCCCATTTCCGAATAAAAGTTAAAAATCAATACCAAAATGGCCCCCAGTATTGCAAAATAATAACGTGTTTCAGGACTCCAGGTCCTGAACAGATGCAGGTGCAGGAAAAAGGCGTAGTAAAACCACATTGCCATGGTGATCATTATGGAGGCATCATCCCATATCACAGGGCTGCCCCACCCGAGATAAGACCATATTTCACCGCAAAACATAGAAAGAGTCCAGGATGCAAATCCCCAAACAATCCATCTAGTTGTCAAAGCGCTGTCTTTAGTTGAATCCGGTTTTTTCGATACCTTCGCAGATCGATATTTTATCCACAGCTGCAAGCCCCCATGAATTGATGCGATAAAAAAGCAGGCCTTTGCAATCATCCCCAATAAAAAAAAGGCATGTGAAAACACGGTTGCGGACTGTAGGAACGGAAGATAAAAGTCTCCCGGGAAAAAAACCGCAATGAGGGCCAAAAAACAAATCAAAGAGAACAAGTAAATAGATTCCGCCTTTTTCTTGAATACTGTTCCAAGGGATAATATCCCAATGCAAAGGGGCAGGAAAAATGGCCCTTGAAACATGGGAAGCAGGGGCCAGGTATTAGAGTAACGGCATATGGCGGATAAAAGGTTTGCGCCCAATCCCGCAACAAAAAAGAGAAGGCACACCCTTTGCCGTCCGGAAAGGGCAGCAACCCAGCTCAGAACATAAAGAAAAGCGGCCAAATAGAATATATCTGGGGTAAACAGCATCAAGCAGATTTACCGGGTACTAAGAATTTTTCCATTATTTCCCGCCCCTCTTATAATTAGTAATTGAACGTAACGCCAATCTCAAAATACTGGCCGTTCTTGGGATAGTACTGATTTTTGTATTTGCCATTTCGCGCAATTTCATCCGCCGCTGAATTTAGCTGACCTGTTGAATTGTAAACGGCTTCAATTTCTTTATCGAAGATGTTGTTGCCCAGGACCCAGAAAGACCAGTTTTTTAACTCATAACGGATGCCCATATCAATGGTGGTCCTCCCGCCATATTCAATACGGTTCAGATAATCCACATAGAAAGGCCCGGTCCCATTAACATCGATGTTGAACTTGAGATTATCCATGGGATAAAAATCCAAACCCACAATATACTTGTAGTCGGGAACCCTGTTGACTTCATAGCCGTCAAGGTCACGGAAGCCCCTGCTTGTCAGTGTTTCCCAGGTATAAACACGTTCCCTGCCGCTGGTCCACTCCGCCTTCATATAGGTCCCTGACAGCCTGTAGCCGAACCAACGGCAGACCCTTCCATCCATTTCCAGTTCAATGCCCTTTTGCTCTGCGTCTCCGATGTTTGTATATCCGGCGTATGTCTGTGTGGAATCATAGAAGATGGCGAATTTGTTTTTATAATCCATCCAAAAGAGTGTGACATTAATATTCGCCCATTTTGCCAGGCAGTGCTTATGCCCCAATTCGTAGACCAGGGATTCTTCCGGCTTTAGATCCTCGGGGAGGTTTTCGGGGTTCATTTTTTCCATGGATGCCGTATAATAGTAGGGAGCAGGGTACCAATATGATTTGCCCACAGTAAAATATGTGGTTGCCCGGTCATTCCAGTGATAGCCAGGAGCAACGGACCAGGAATATTCAGTATGCTTTACATCTACACTGTTGAGGTTTTTGTTTTTCACATCATACTCAACCCTGTCCCGCCTTATGCCGGCATTCAGCTCCCAGTGGTCGCCGAACAAAAATCTGTTCTGGAAGAATATGCCTAATTTATCCAGATCACAGTCAATATCCGCCTTTTTTTTGCTTGTTGCTTTGCCGACCGGGTCATTATAATAATCCCTACGCTGTTCAAGATCGGTCGTTTCCAAATTAAGTCCCAGTATGGGTGTGTATTGAAAAAAACCCCGGCCAAAGTCATAGCCACCTGAAAGATCAAATTTATACCTTGTCTGATCCCGGTCATCGTCATAAACGCTCTTTGATGAAGTGTAGATCTTATGCAAATATCTTACATCCTGTGCGATAGTTGACACGGCGGCAAGAGAGTTCAAAAAAAGTCCTTCGTTCCCGTAATCGAAATCGAGTGCATATGTTATAACAGCCTGGTCGTTTTCGTTATGCATTGTCTTTTTTGCACCCGGTTTTTCAAAAAAATTAGCAGCCCTCCGGTCAATTTCGAGGGCATATTTGTTTTTTCCTCTAAGGGTGTCCCAGGCAGTATCAGTGTATCCAAAATCAAGCCCCAGTCTTGTCCTGTCTGAAAAATTATAACCTGTCTTCAAACGCGTTGCGTAATTCCTCCGGTCATCATGCCCATACCCGCCGGTGTCCAGATGGGAACCAAGCAGGGAAAGGTCCCATCCATCCACACTGCCGGATAGGGTCACATACTCCTTAAACGTTTGCCAGGACCCGTAGGATGACTTTGCCTTAAACGTTACGGGCTGATCCTTCTTTCCCTTTTTTGTGACAATATTGATCACACCACGGGCAGAGTCAACGCCAAAGACACTTGAACCGGGAGAACGAAGGACCTCAATACGCTCAATATCCTCTATGGGAATGGTCTCAAGATAATTGTAGCTATACATACCCATATTTTGAGGCATCCCGTCGATCACTACAACCGGGCCGCCTGTGGAGGAACTCCGCGTTCCCCTTATGCTGAGATAGTATGTTGCGGCGCCATCATCATAAACGCCCGGGATCTGAATAAGAGCCTCCCCGACATTTGTTATTCCCTGCTCCTCAAGCTCTTTTGCGGTTATCACGGAAATGGATGCCGGGGTATCCAGCATCTTCATCTTTCGTGAAGCCGACACCACAACTTCATCTAATCTTACCATCCCTTCTGTCTCTTCCCCGGCAAAACCTGCCTGCGGCATACCCATTATTGAAATCACAACAAACAAGGCAACCACAATTCTTAAAAACTTTTTCATCTCTAAACCTCCTTTACATTTTGGAGGCCCGGTGGTAATATATTTATTTGCCGGTTTAACCGTCTGCCCCTGGCAGAACCGGACCTTCATTTTGGGTTTCTTGGGTAAAGCTGGCAAGCAGGGCGGCTTATAGCCTGGGGGGCTTTCCGCCCTGCTTTACCTCATCCGAACCGTCGAAGCTCACGGCCCGGAACCAAAAAAAATCCCCGGACCGAAATTAATCGATCCGGGGATTTCCCTTTTTTATCCTCAAGATCCAAATAAGGCACCTCCCGTCCACGAAGGTTACGCCTTCTGTCCAGGCAGGTCTTCTGACTTCCCCGCCCTTTTAGCGACCTTCCCATCCTGATTTACCAGAACAGTGGTACACAGAGGCTAAAAGAGTTCCCTTCTCCTAAAAAGAAAAGGGCGGGGTCACAGCGGCGGGCCCGTCCCCGATTTAAACGGGGTTCCCTATCAAGCTCAAAATGAGCACCTGAACGTAACTGTTATTGTTTAATAAAATCTGCAACAGAAGTCAATCTTTTTTTTTACCGGATGCTGTAAAAAAGGCCCGAATTAGACGATGTCCATTACATTAGCCTCATATTCTCATTTGTTACGATATCGGTTGCTTTTAATGTAAGTTCTCAACTCAGGGGCCACAATAGTATTGCCAGCTTTATGTTTCGGCAGATACGGACAATGAATACACCCATAACCGCAGCAATTCCCTCTCTGAATCAAAAATTTTTCGGTAAAGACACATCTCCGTCTTCATTTACATAGCGTTCAATTTTCAGTCGTTTAGATAATTCCATAATGTATTTTTGTTTTGTTCTATCATACAGTTAGCTTTCGATCCGACCTCAATTTTAGTTCAACTGGAAACGGACAGGGACTCTGACCCACATCTCCACCTTTTGATCACCTCTCATTCCGGGCTCAAACGCCCATCCTTTAACCGAGGCCAGTGCCGCCCTGTCCAAAATCCTGTATCCGCTTGACGTATAGACCCGCAATTCGCCAACCCTGCCGTTTCGATCAACCAGGACCTCAAGAACCACAGTCCCCTGGTACCCCCTTCTTCTGGCAATCCTTGGATATTTGGGGGCGGGATTTATTCGATATAGAGGCATGGCTTCCCGTACGACCGGCACATCCTGCACTTCCACACCCCCGTCAACCACCATGGAGTCTTCTTCCCGTATAATATCTTCTGTGGATTCAGGACTTAAATCATCAGGTTCTTTCACCAATTCAATCTCTTCGGGCTTGGATGGGGGTTCAGATCTTGATTGTTCTTTTTTCTCCGGTTGTTCAATTTTTTTCACAATTTCAGGGGGCTTTAAGACCTTTTTTGGGGGTTTTGGCTTTGGTATGGGCTTTGGTTTCCTTTTTTTGATCTTTTTTTTGGGAATGACAATTTTTTTGGCCGGGATGTCGGGCTTTTTTATGGCCTTTTTCAATTTCGCTTTTTGTGGTTCGCGGTAGGTCAAACTCATTGTCAGGATGCGGGGTTTTGGCCTGTTCGGGAGTTTATTGTAAAGCCAACTGAACTCCATCCCGAAAAAGGCCATGTGTATCCCTAAAGCCAGTATGAGAGCAAAGATAATCTGTTTCACTTTTACTTATTCGCCTCTGCCTGAAGGGATATTCGACTGAGTCCCGCACTCCTGATTTGATCCAGGACTCGAAAGAGCTTTTGGTATGACAGATTTCGGTCGGCAAAGAGCAGGACACCGGCCTGTTTGTGCCCTTTGGCTCTTCTTTCCAGAAGCCCTGCTAACCCCGTCAGAGGGACCTGTACCTTATCAACATAGATTGTCCCGTCTGTTTTAGCTGTTACGGATAAGACCAGATGTTTCGTGACCTTGGAAGTGGAAGAAACAGGGAGTACAACCGGCAGACCGCGATGCACGGCCATGGACAGCATGGCATAGATAAAAAACACCAGCAGCAAAAAGACAATATCAATCAGGGGCAGCATTTCAATGCGGACCTTTCTCTGTGTGTCCAGATTGAGTTTCATTGTTCAGATCTCCCCTGTCCGTCTGAAGCCTCCGGTAATTTTTCATACACTATCTCCAGACTGGTTGCGTATTTTTCTATGGCAAGGGCGGCATATTCAACCTTTGAATTAAAATAATTGTACGGAAAGACCGTAAGTATCGCAATCCCTAATCCGGTTGCCGTGGTAATCAGGGCCTGGGCAATTCCCGCGGTAACAGCCTCAGGGTGTTCGATGCCCGCCGATCCTAAGATCTCAAAGGATGTAATAATCCCGATAACAGTGCCGAAAATCCCCAGGAGGGGGGCCACGGTGATCATGGTATCCAGCACCCTCATATATCTGCGCATCCTTTTTATCTCTTCGGCCGCGGCCGATTCCATGGCCTTGGACATTGAAAATTGTCTATGAAGAATTCCGTTTACGAGAATTCTGATAATATGGTCTTTTGATCCGGCAGCCTTTGTCTTTACCGACTCCCAATCCCCTTCCCGGCACAGCTCAAGGATGTTATCCACAAGGGACTGGTTATGGGACACGGACACCCTTATCCAGAAGAAAAACCGCTCTATGATCACGGTAAGCGAAATAATAGAACACGCCAGAAGCGGATACATGACAGGTCCGCCTTTCACAAAAATATCCATCATGGCCTTTTCCTCTCAATTCTCCCTGTAATAAATACCATTAAGTATGGAATTCAAAGCCATCCTCACGATAACCGGTATTTTATCAAATGCCATAAGATCAAGCATAACTTTAATTTCATTTCCCGCTATTTCCCCGGCTACATTTTTACACCATAATTCATAGCCGCCCAGGTCGTCAACCAGCCCTGCTTCATAATCATCACTCAGGGTAAAAGACGATGTAACAAACGAGGCATAACGCGGTTGAAGAAGTATCTCTTCAAGTGCGGCCACAAGATCGGACCTTTTAACACTGCATTCACATTCATCCAGAGATACCAATTCGAACAGGCTTATGTTTCTGTCTTTCAAACGCTGGAACACATTACGTTCAGCAACAAGGCCGTTTTGTTTAAACACAGCCTCTTTAACGCCTTCGTAAACTGCTTTCGCGATAAGTTCCCCCATCTTGGAATGGCCGCCCGCATTGTCAATTCGAATGCCTGTCCCCCGGACCACCATGATGTCGTCGGTTCCCGTTCCGGTGGCCTGGTGAACCAGCGGGGAGCATGAGCTTCTGACATCAAGATCCTGGAGCGCGGCGATCTTGGCCTCGGTGGCGCTGATAATAGACCTGGTCATGGCGCGCGGCGTAAGTTTCATGTTGGGCAGGAGAATAATGTTTATGGTTCCCGGTTCATAAAATCTGCCATTATCTTTAGACATTCTGACGGCATTGGACTTAACACCTGCCGTTACTAAGACGCATATCTCCATCTCTTTGAACTTCTCCCGTTTAATGGCAAGGTTGTCCATGTCCGCGCCCGTAAAAAGAAAACTGGCTGTCTCCTCTGATTTATCAATAACCCGGTATACCCGTTTTCTCACCCCTTCCAAACCGTTCTTATGCTCTATTCCCCAGCAGGGCGGGGGGGAGTAATGATTGCCCACCGATCCTATTCCATTACGCTCTCCTTCAAGGGTGGAGACCAAGGACATGGGTCCCTTGAAATCAATGATCAGTGTCTTGTTCAAAAAATCATGTATATGGCTATAGGAAACGCGGGCCTCTTTTATATAATCAAGGTCGAGCTCAAGCCCGCGTGATTTGAACACCTTATCTTCGAGGACCTGATCTTCCTTTTTTGAAAACTCATCAGTGTAAATCCTTGACGCGAGCCAGGACACAAAATAACCCGTATTGGTGGATGCCCTGCAGGTCAGGTCACAGGGGAAATAAAATATTCTGCCATTCTTCACGGCATCCACGTCCCTCCATCCGGGGCGACTGAAAAATTTCATAGCCGTTTCCCTGTCACCTCCGCAACCATAGATAACCTGAGGGTTGAACCTTAACCACTCCTCTCTGGTGATGACAACTACATTGCCCTTCTTGCCTAATTCGGGTGGAATTCCACCCGCGGCCCTGATCATTTCATTTTGAAAGGAATCCTCACCCGGTGTCATCACCGGGTCGCGTCCCATAAGACGTATAACCCTTTTTCTTTTTGACTTGGGTATCTTCGCCACTTTCAGGGCAATAAGCTGAAGCTCGTTCTTTATCTCGCCTACAATCTTAAAGGCTTCATTTTCTCTATTAAAAATCCTTCCTAACAAAAGAATATTCTTGTAACTGTCGGCTATGGTATCCGTTTCAAGATTGATGAGCCGGCATCTTCCTTTGCCGAACCTTTCCCTTACCTTTTTATGGAACCGGGAGCAAAAAATAACATCTGGCTTTACTGCCTCAATGGCCTCAAGGGATGGTGAAAAAAATCCCCCGACAATCTTCCTACTGGCCGCATCAGGGGGTGCTGTGTCGTGGTATGTGACTGCCTTGACCATATCACCTGCCCCTAACTTAAATATGATCTCGGTCACGGCAGGCAACAGTGATACCACCCTTGAAGGTCTTTTATTAATGGTGATATTCTTACCGCCGGAATCAATAAACTTGACCGGGTATGAAAACACCGGATCCGCAATAAAGACAATGGCACATACAAAAACGAAAAATAACAATGCGTGTTTTGTATAATCCCATGGCGTTACCAGTTTCATATGTTTAACCTCTTACTTTTTTTTTAGGTCACGTTGTTTTAAAAGAGTATAGTATCACATTCATAGCATTTAAAATCCCCCCGCCCCCCTTTAGAAAAGGGGGAGGTCACAAAGTCGCCCTTTTTTAAAGAAGTATCTCCACAAAATCCCCTTTTTGTAAAAAAGCATGTCCACAAAGTCCCTCTTTTGTAAAGGGGGATTTAGGGGGATTTTTAGCGGGGCCTTTTCTGTTAAGATAAGCGCAAGGGCATTGTCTCCTCCAAGCTCCTTTTAGAATATTTTACTATAAGGTATTCTCCTAAAATGCGAAGGTTTTAAAACCAATGGATGGAAATAAAATGACCTCTCGACAGAACCCATAGGGAGCTGCCGGGAAGTCATTTATAACCTGCAAATACCAATCACTTCAATCTAATATTCAAAGGTTGCACTGAAAAAAACTGAGCGCCCGGCGCCCGGAAAAGATGCCACATTTGTTACGCCTGTTGTCTGATCCGTAAATGTAGCAAAGTAGGTATCATATTCCTTGTCAAAAAGATTGCTCCCCTGAATCGAGAGTATCCAGTGATCGTAAAGACGCTGCTGGACCTTGAGATCCGCGGTCCAGTAGGAATCCAGGGTATATTTCACGGTCTTTGTATAATAGGTTGGCCAACCGGTAACACCTTCTGTCCTGTACCAGTCCCGATTACTCATATATCGGGCAGTAGCGGTTATAGTCAGGCCAAAGTCCGTCCAGTAGGTGAGGTCGCCTTTGAACTGGTGTTCCGGTGTTAACGTTGCACGGCGCTTTACCCAGTCGTAGGTAATAACAGGGGTAACATAGTCCTGTCTTGTGAAGGCCTTATTCGTTTCCTCCGCGTCCAGGTACGTATAGTTAAAACCAAGAGTCAGTCCATAAAACGGGCCGATCTTTGTCCCTACTTCACAACCGTCCGCCTTGTATTTTTTAAGGTTTTCGGGCTCCCATACACCATTTGAGTCCGGCCCCCACAAGATCTTGTCATCCAGGTCCCAATGGAAATATGACAATGTGAAAAACAGTTTTTCATCAAAAAAAGTCTGCTCAAGGGTGACATCCGTATGCCAGCCCTTTTCAGGCTTGAGATCCGGGTTGCCTTTAACGAACCCGTCGTTCGGCCAGAAAAGGTCATTGGGTGTGGGTGCACTGAAATGCTTTCCTGTGCTGAATTTCAGGGCCGTATCTTTCAATGGATTAATAACCACCCCAAAACGCGGGAGATTTTCCGTCCCGAACACGGAGTGGTCTTCGTGTCTTATTCCGACCAGTCCCTTAAAATACCTGCAGGGCCGGTACTGGGCCTCTGCAAATGTACCGGAAGTATGGAGGTTTTCCTTGGCGGTTATTCTTGAATTGGGAACTTTAATTCCCGTAGAGGCCAGATTATAAGTCGTATTTTTCCAATCATAGTCCTTATATTCTGCACCCACTAAAAGGCTTGCGTTGTCAAAGGGCTTGATCTCCACATTTCCCTCTGCCCCGAGAACTTCATTTAAGGTCCAGCTTTTGCTCCCTTCACCCCTTTGAAGCGACGGCCATCCCGCCCACGGAAAACGTTGATAAAAATAATTCTCCATGTCCGTGTAATTGCCTCTCAAGCTGAGACCCAACCATTTTGCTGGCTGGCTCTTGACCTCAAGCACCACATGGCCGTCTTTATCCCTGCCTTTGTTTCTCAAGCTGGCGGAATCGCCGTCGTAATATTTTGTTCCGCCCACATAAAAATCCGCGGTCCCCTTGGGCGGTTCCACTCCGGGAACGCCGTAATACCGGTCGATATAGTCTCCATAGAGGCTTATATCCAGGAGATCTCCCTTATCAAACACCAGTTTGAGGGAGACATCGTTATGTCTGAGATCAGCGTTGCCGCGAAAACCATCGGTCTCACGCCTGGTCGCAGTCAAATAATATCCGAAATCATCAGAAAGGAACATACCCTGTTCTGCCGACGCCTCATAGGTATTATCAGAACCATAACCGGCTCTGACCTTCAGATCCATTTTTTCCCTTTCGGGCCGTTTGGTAATAATGTTGATGGTTCCTCCCATGGCCCCCGAGCCATAAAGGAGAGATCCGGAGCCTTTTACAATCTCTATTCGCTCGATGTTGTTGAGTGGAATTCTGCTCACATCAGCGGTCCCGAGAGAAGGGGAATTGACGCTTACCCCGTTTACCAATACCTGGGTGCCATTACCGCTCATGCCCCTGATATGAATTTCCTGGGAAGCCCCTCCGTAATTGCCGTACGTCCTCCAGTCAATGCCCAATTCATTGGCCAAAAGCTCTCCCAAGCTGGTAGCAGAAGATTCCTCTATATCCATTTCATCCATCAGGATCAGGGAATTGGGGATATCTTTACGCTTCTCCTCGGTTTTTGTGGCCGTAACCACTACCTCATCCATGGTTGATACTATCTTTCTGTCCTTCTGTTCCCCTTCCGCCAGGCTGAACCCCGGAAAGGCCATCAGAGTCGTAAGCACAAATACAAACATCCACTTTTTCATTTTAACCTCCTTTGGTTTTTGGAGGCCCGGGGCAAAAAAAATCCCCGGACCGAAATGAATCGATCCGGGGATTTCCCATTTTTATCCTCAAGATCCAAATAAGGCACCTCCCGTCCACGAAGGTTACGCCTTCTGTCCAGGCAGGTCTTCTGACTCCCCCGCCCTTTCAGCGACCTTCCCATCCTGACTTACCAGAACAGTGGTAAACAAAGGCTAAAAGAGTTCCCTTTTCCTAAAAGAAAAGGGCGGGGTTACAGCGGCGGGCCCGTCCCCGATTTAAACGGGGTTCCCTGTTAAGCTCAAAATGAGCACCTGAACGTAACTTTTTAACTAATGCGAAACAAAACTAAAGTCAACAGAAAAATTATAACCCAATTGAGCGAAAATCACTCAATCTTGTAGCTGTCGCCGGTCAGAGTTGGCCGTTTCGCAGAACACGAACTGATCGCCGACCGTTTATCCTTTTTTGGTATCTTTGACGATGGCCTGGGTCATAGATATATTACTCACGACATAATCAGGATATTTTTTCTGAAGTTTTTTATCGAAGCTGAAAAAGAGTTTTGCCTGCTTCTGTTTCGCCTGTTCAACAATTACAAAATCCGCAAAATCCCCGCCTCTCTTGTACTCCTTAATTGCTTTACGAATCACGTCGGGATTCGGATGAGTAAATGATGAAGCAGAAAACAAGGTCTCAAGAAACTGAGCTATCTCGTCTTTTGTACAATGATAAACGGATTCAAGAACCCAGACTGTTTCAATAAGTACTTCCGACAGAATTAGAATTTGAATAGCATTTTTTTCAGCATATAAAACAATTTTCTGAACAGCTCCCGCCTGTTTTCTGTCATCTTCAACGATCATTCGCACCACAAAGTTTGTGTCAAATGCAATCATTTCGGCATCCTTTCTGTGCGCCTTTTTCGGATTGCCGAATCCATTTCTTTCAATGATACAGGCCTTACCTGCCTTCTGTGCTTGAGCATACCAAAAAGCGCGGACGCGGGAACCTGTTTAGTGGTGAGGAGTACCTTGCCATCCTCAATGGGTGTAAAAACAATCTTGTCTGAAGTTTTTACGTTGAGAAATTCTCTGATTTTTTTTGGAATGGTGACCTGGCCCTTGCTGGTTATGGAGCTGTTTAACATCTTATCACCTCCTATACCTGTTGACACGGTATGCGTTAATTTCCTTACCAATAAGTAAGGATACTTTTTTCTCAAATTCCTGTCAATAGAAAAATATTTGAGTCGAGACCAATTGCTTCCTTATTTTAAGTCCGTTTTTTTCATCCCGCTGTCGATGCATTTCCCGGGCACCAGGGTCACTCTTTGAAACTTACCCAGCGGACTTTCATCCACTAAGAGATTGCAGCCGTATGCCTCCTCCAGGGTATTATGTGTGAGCACCTCTTCCGGCAGTCCCATGCTTACTATCTGCCCCTCTTTGAGCAGCAGCAGACGGTCCCCGTACATTGCCGCAAGATTCACATCATGAGATACCATAACAATCGTAATACCCCTTTCCTGCTTCAGCCTTTCCATCAAATCCATCACCCGCACCTGGTGGGCAAGGTCCAGGGAGGCAGTGGGTTCATCCAGAAGCATTATCTGTGGTTCCTGGCAGATGGCCCTTGCAATAAAGACCCTCTGCCGTTCCCCTCCGCTCAACTGGTCAATTTTGCGATGTGCCAAACCCTCTACGCCGGTAAAGGCCATTGCCTGTCTCGCAATTTGAATGTCTTTTTCCTGCTCTAATCCCAAAGTGCCCAAATGGGGGGATCGGCCCATAAGGACGAGTTCGGTTACTGTAAATGGAAAATCAACCGGCACCATCTGCGGGACAAAGGAAATGGCCCTTGCCAGGGTCTTTCGAGTATACTTCCGCATAGGACGTCCAAGGATTTCCAACCGCCCTTTTCCAGACTTCTCGATTCCCGAAATGACCTTCATAAGGGTCGTCTTTCCCGAACCATTTGGACCGATGATAATAAAGAAGTCGCCCTTTTGAATGGAAAGTGAAAGATCTTTCAAAACAAGGACGTCCCCGTATGAATGACTCAGTTTTTTTGTATCGATGACTGTATTCATCGTCCGGTTCTCTTCAATAGAATTATAAAGAGAGGTGCACCGATCAACGCGGTTATTACCCCTGCGGGCATCTCGCCCTGCTCCGGAAGGGTCCTTGCCAGGAGATCACATAAGACCATGTAAGTTCCCCCGCCCAATACACATGCCGGGACCAGCACCCGATGGTCGGGTCCGAAAACAAGCCTTAAAAGATGCGGCATAACCAGCCCCACAAAACCCACGGGGCCGCAGTGAGAAACCGTGGCGCTCACCATAAATGAAGTTACAATAAGAAGGATAGCGGTAACGACTTTTATGTTGACCCCCATGGTCTGGGCCATTTCCTTACCCATAAGCAACAGGTTCATGGAGTTTGAAAGCCAGAAAAGAAGGATAAAACAGGGAACAATCGTTACGGCTAAGATGCCTACATGACCCATATCGGTCATGGAAAGATCACCCAAAAGCCAGAAAATGATATTGTGGAGCCGGGAATCCTGTGTAATTGAGATAAGAAACATGATGAGGGCCCCGCAAAAGGCGTTCACCATCACACCCGACAAGAGGAGCGAGTCCTTTTTGATCATGGTTTGCCCTGAAGACATGACAAGAAGTAGAAGAAGCGTTACCATGCTACCCGCAAAGGCCATAGCACCCACACCGGGAAAACGGGAAAAGCCCATCAGAATGCCGAATATGGCGCCGATACCCGATCCGCTTGAAATCCCCAGGATATAAGGTTCGGCCAGGGGATTCCGGAGCAGGGCCTGGAAAACGAGTCCGCCTAAGGAAAGGGCCGCGCCCACCAGGGTTGCCAAAAGAATCCGGGGGAAACGAATACGCCAGATAATGGTGTCCATCATGGACCCGGTCTCGCGTGTTCCAAAAAGGGACTGTATTGCTTCCTTAAAGCCGCCTGGCGTAGACCCCATTAGAATTCCCAACAGCATCGCCACAAGCAGAAGAAACAGCAATAGTAATGATATGGTTAAAACTCGTTTTAAGATATCCGGTTTTTTTGTGTTCACTGGTGACATAGCCGCAAAAAAGCGCAAAATACGCAAGAATAAAAAAAGGCTCTCCGTAATATCTGCTTGCAATAAGCAATAAAAAATCGACACCGGGCTTTTTATTGCTCTGGCAACTAAATACCTCAATGTAGTCATTCCGGCGAAAGCCGGAATCCAGGCGGGCACTGGATGCCGGTCGTAGATCCCGTGCTCAGCGGGGCTCAAGGCCGGCATGACGGGGTTAGCCTGTTTAATCGCCGGGCTAATATTAGATCATCACTGCTGTTCCTCAAAAAGCTCGGGATGAATCAATTTCAACAACAGTTCAAGACCGTCCACAAGACGGGGTGATGGACGGTCGAACAGATTGGAATCAACTAAGAGGATACGATTATTTCTCACGGCAGGCAAGTCGGGCCATTTACTCCACTCCATTTTTACACGCTCAAAGCTCGCACCCCTTGCCATGGAAGTAATAATGAACACCTCCGGGGAAAGGGCCAGGACCTGTTCCCGGCTGAATCGAGGGTATTGAGCGGGACCTTCCGAAAGATTTTTCCCACCTGCAAGAACGATGAGTTCATGGATAAATGTCCGTGTCCCCACGGAGACAATAGGGGAAAGCCCGATCTGGAAAAAGACCCGGGGCCGACGCGGGGCGTTTGCGACCAGGGACTTCACCCGCGTTATCCTGGAACGCATAGCGCCCACAATGTCCTTTGCCTCTTCAGTTGCATTCAGCATCCGCCCGATTTCAAGAAACGTCTCCATGACTGATTCCAGGTTTTTGGGGTCCACCGCATAAACCGGTATACCCAAAGACTCGAGCCGCGTTGCTATTTCCCCGGGATTTCCATCCTTGACGGCAAAACAGACGTCCGGTTTTAAGGCCACTATTTTTTCCAGATCCAGACGCACGTAAGAACCCACTTTGGGGAGTTTTGCGGCCTCGGGAGGAAAATCACTGAACCGCGTCACACCCTTCAGCAGTTGTTCCCGGCCCAGGGCAAAGATGATTTCCGTAATACTGGGTGCCAGAGACACAACCCGCTGCGGGTCATCAGGCATTGTGACCTTTCTGCCTAACTGGTCTACCACTGTTTTGGCCGACAATGGCGTCCCCGCTGACAGGATCAATCCGGTAATAAACAATAAAATGATATTGATAAATATATATTTCATAAATTTTTTGCCAAAAAAAACCCGGACCGATAAAAATCGATCCGGGGATATCCCTTTTTTATCCTCAAGACCTGAAAAAGCAACCTTCCGTCCACGAAGGTTACTGTTTCTGTCCAGGCAGGTCTTCTGACTTCCCCGCCCTTTTAGCGACCTTCCCGGACGGTACCCAGGAACCTGAATGCCGAACAGTGGTACACAAAGGCTAAAAGAGTTCCCTTTTCGAAACAGAAAAGGGCGGGGTTACAGCGGCGGGCCCATCCCCGAGTCTCACGGGGTTCCCTATTAAGCTATACGAGCACCTGAACGTGTGTCTTTTTTTAATGAAAACTCAGATGAAAGTCAATTTTTTCTTTTTGTCCGATAATCAGGGATATGATGTCCATGTGCTCTCGGCAATTTCCAAATCCGCCACATCGCAGACATTTATTTCCAGCATTTTCAGACTGGCCAGTATCCTTGCGGTGTTTTTGGCAAGGGCTGGAAAAGCATCTCCCATAAGGTCTAATTCCTCTGCCGCCCTCTTTATGATTCGGATCCTGGTGTCAATTTCATGCAGGTCTATTAGCTGATCCATAGTGCCGCCCTTTTTTAATGTTCCTTCCTCATGTCTTTGAACCGTTTCGCCTTGACCTCGTATCTGGGCAAGGTTTCGTAATCATGGAATTCAAGATTATACCGTAGATTTGTCTTGAGACGTAATTGGTCCACAAGTTCCTTTTCTATATTTTCCTGTTGTTCCCGGGCAACCGGCATTAACTCAACCTTGAGCGCGATCGTATCAATATCGCCTTTCTTTTTAACGACAACCTCAAACTCGTCCGACAGCCCGTCAATCCCTCTTACTACTTCTTCAATTGCCGAAGGAGAGAGGAGCACCCCTTTTACCTTGGTAATGTCATCGGACCTCCCGATGACACCCCCTTTGATCAATCTGAAAGTACGCCCGCAGGGACAAGGGTCCGACGACCATTCGATGACATCCTTTGAGTCAAAACGAACACACGGCTGGGCCTGACGGTCCAGAGCGGTTATGACCATTGTGCCCTTTTTCCCCGGCTCATCAATAATCTCACCGGTCTCGATATCTTCAATTTCCACCAGGAAAAGTGCTTCATTTACATGCAGGCCTCCCGGTTGAGCCTCGCATTCAAAACTCCACGCGCCAATTTCGGTGGCCCCGGCATGATCGTAGACCCTGGCACCCCATGCCTCTTCCATTCGC
>DAOUXC010000149.1 GCA_030666795.1 Desulfobacteraceae bacterium | reverse complement strand
GCCTGTCGAAGCGAAGCGTAGATCCCGCTATCGGGGCCGTCCTTATGGCGGGCTGATGGCTGATAGCACGAATCCAAAAACGTTAGCTTCCGGATGGGCACTAATTAACAAATCAATAGCGAGAAAGGCTCATAATTATGAAAAGACCGGATAGGCTGTTACGCATTTTTTGCCTGCAGGCTTTCCTGAGTATATTGTTGGTCGGCACTGTCTCCGCCGATAACATTAAGGTGGGGGTGCTCCTCCCGCTGACCGGGAAACTTGCCGAGGTCGGTGAGATTGAACAGAATTCCTTTGTAATGGCAGTGGATGAAATAAATGAGGCGGGAGGTGTGGCCGGCAGGACAATTGACTTGATTATTGAAGACTCTGCTACCAACACGGAAGTGGGTGGCGCGGCTATTGAAAAATTGATATCACAGGACAGGGTGATTGTGCTTGCTGGTGGCTGTTCCAGCCCTGTGACCCAGACGGTTGCGGCCATGGCCCAGGAGCGTGAAGTCCCTTTTTTGGTAAATACTGCTTCTGCTGACGAAATAACTGAAATGAGAAGAAAATATGTCTTCAGGCTCAACCCGCCGGCGAGCGAGAATTCAAGGATACTTGCTTCTTTCCTTACGGAAGTGGCCCGTGTGAAAACCGTTGCCATGTTGCATGAAAACACTCCCTTTGGTCGGTTCGGGCTGAAGACTTTTTCAAAGGTGCGCAGGAAACTGGGACTCAGGGTGGTCCTGAAACAAGGTTATGATATAAGCACCCGTGACTTCAGGTCCCTGCTGACCACGGTAAAGGCCAGGAAACCCGACCTTGTCTACATGATTTCCCATAATATATTGGATGCTACCTTGCTGATACAACAAGCTGATGAGTTGAATCTTCAGCCAAGGCTCTTTTTGGGAAGCGCCGCAGGTTTTGCCCTGCCTGAATTTAACGAGTATACGGGAGAGGCCTCGGGATATGTCTGCTACTCTATTATCTGGTCCCCATCCGTCCCCTACACCGGCGCCGTATCGTTCTATGACAGTTTTGTCGCGAAATATGACACATGCCCGGATTACCATGGCGCGCAAGCGTACTCGGCCATGTACGTCATCGCTGATGCACTGAAAAGGGCCAAATCATTCACACCAATCGACGTGAGGGATGCCTTGGCCGAGACCGATATGATGACTGTGTTCGGTCCGGTGAAATTCATATCATACGGCAAGAAGACCCAGCAAAACCGTCTTCCGACATACCTGGCACAGTGGATAAACGGGAGGCTTGAAATTGTCTGGCCGAGGGAGGTTGCCACGGCAAGATATGTTTATCCCTTTTTGTCCAAACAATAATGACCTACCGGTTTTCATGCATTCTGAGCACTAATAATGTCGCAAAAGAATTCACTTCGCCCCCCCTCCTGTAAGAAAATTGTCTATGAGAAAACCGGAAATTGCCCGGTTGACATCTATTTCCTGCAGTTATAAGTTTAAGTCGACTTTAAATACAAAACACTGAGAGGAGGTATTGTATGAAACGTTTAGCAGTGGTAGCATGTGTCTTTTCAGCCTTAATGTTCTTGGGGTTTACAGCGGTAGGCCCGGTATTAGCTGATAAGATCAAAGTTGGCATAGTCCTCCCTTTAACCGGTAAACTTGCCAAGTTCGGCGAAATTGAGAATAAATCATTTTTGATGGCCGTGGATGAAATCAATGCGGCCGGTGGTGTCAATGGCAAGCAGATCGATCTGATCATTGAAGATACCACCGGGAAACCTGACGTGGGCCGTTCAGCCATCGAAAAACTCATTTCCCAAGACAAGGTTATTGTTGTGGGTGGCGGGTACTCAAGTTCCGTCACCTGGGCTACCATTGCTGTTGCCCAGCAGCGCAAGATGCCCTTTTTGGTGAATACCGGATCTGCTGACAGGATCACTGAGCAGGGCTGGAAATACATCTTCAGGCTCAATCCGCCTGTTAGCGAATACCCAAAGGCATTTGGATCTTTTTTAGAGGATGTGGCCAAGGATGTCAAAACCGTTGCGATCCTTCATGAAAATTCACTTTTCGGCCAGTCCGGGTCAAAGAAGTTTGTTAAGAAATGCAAGAAAATGGGCCTCGAGGTATTGATTAAGGAAGGCTACGAGGCAGGCGCTATTGATTTTAAGCCCCTCCTTGTTAAGGTGAAGGCAAAAAACCCGGACCTTGTCTACATGATCTCTTATATTATGGACGCCTCTCTCCTGATGCGGCAATCCAAAGAGTTGAACTTCAATCCCAAGCTCTTTGTGGGTGGTGCGGCCGGATTTACCCTGCCCGAGTTCCACAAAAATGCGGGATCGGCTTCGGATTATGTCTTCTCGGCCACCCTATGGACCCCATCGGTTCCCTACCCCGGGGCCAGACAATATTATGATAAATTCGTCGCTAAATATAATACACCTACAGAGTACCACGGCGCCGAGGCATATGCCGGCATGTATGTAATTGCGGATGCCCTGAAAAGGGCCAAGACCCTCACCCCTGAGGGCGTAAAAGAGGCCCTTGCCGCAACCGACATGATGACCGCCTTTGGTCCTGTAAAATTCATTTCCTACGGCAAAAAGACCCAGCAGAACAGACTTCCCACCTTTTTGGTTCAGTGGATAAACGGTAAGCTCGAGACCGTCTGGCCAAAAGATGTCTCTACCCGCAAATATGTTTACCCGGTCCCCAATTGGAATCAACGTTAAATTGAACAAGGGCGGGATCTTCCCGCCCTTGCTGTAAATGGCGTAAGAATCAAAATGTTCACTAATTGACCACTTAATTATGGGAGTTACCATGGAGGTTTTTCTGCAAACCTTGGTGTCTGGCATTCTCAAAGGTGGGCTTTATGGTCTGATCGGTATGGGAATGTCGCTGATCATGGGCGTGATGGGGATCATCAATTTAGCCCATGGTGCCTTGATGATGGTAGGAATGTATATCACCTTTGCCTGCTTTACATATGCAGGAATCGACCCGTATCTTACCATATTTATCAGCATGCCCTCCCTGTTCCTTCTCGGCATGCTCATTCAGAAATACACACTTAATCCCCTGATGGAAGTGGAATCAATTTTGCCGGAAAATCAAGTGCTCATGACCGTTGGAATCGCAATGGTACTGACGGAGGTTGCTCGATTTGTCTTCAGCTCCGACTATAAATCGGTCAGGACAAGCTATTCCGGCGACACCTTTTTTATTGGGGACATCTCCTTCAGCGTGGCCCTGGTTGCGGCCTTTTTCATAGCCCTGGCCTTCACTCTCTGTATGTTCTGGTTCCTCTTAAAAACGGATTTAGGGAGATCCATCCGGGCCACGGCCCAGGACAAGGACGCCGCCCTCCTCATGGGCGTAAATTCCAAACGGATCACCATCCTCACTTTCGGTCTCGGTTCAGCGCTCGTGGCTGCTGCAGGGACCATTCTCATGCCGGTCTACTATCTTTTTCCGGATATCGGGGGGCCCTTTACGAGGAAGGCGTTTGTCATTACCATCTTAGGCGGTCTCGGTTCCACCGTAGGCGCTATCTTCGGCGGGCTGACCTTAGGGCTTGCCGAGGCCTTTGGCGCTACCTATATCGGGATGGCCTACGATGACATGATCGGTCTCCTCATATTTATTTTGGTGCTTCTCTTTATCCCAGGTGGTTTCAAGCGGCTGCTCAAGGTCTGAAAAAAGGAAAACCATGAGAAAATATTCCCCTATTCTCCTTCTTTTCATCCTGATCCTTTTCCCGATTGCTGTGCGTGATCATTACCATCAGCACCTTATGATTTTAGTGCTCATGTGGGTGGTAATAGGTTCCGGTTGGAACGTGATCGCCGGATATACGGGCCAAGTCTCCTTTGGTGATGCAGCATTCTTTGGGACCGGGGCCTATACTGCCGGGCTCTTTGTTACCAAGTTGGGGATTTCAGCATGGTGGGGCATGTTATTCGGCGGAATAGCGGCCATGGCCATCGCCTTCCCCTTTGGCTGGATATGCTTCCGCCTCAGGGGGGCCTACTTTGCCCTTGCTACCCTGGCGCTCAATGAAGTGATGCGGCACATTGCCACCATATGGGAGTCCCTGACAGATGGTATGGTGGGGATTCTCGTTATGCAAACCTTCGTATCGAAGGTCCCCTATTATTACATTGCCCTCGGCCTCGCGGTTATCTCTGTTATCGGTGTCCAGATCATTATGGGATCTAAATGGGGGTATTATTTTGTCTCAATCCGTGAAGATCAGGATGCTGCTGAAAGCTTAGGCATCAATACCCATTACTATAAGATGCTCTCTTTAAATGTGGCAGCCTTTCTCACCGGTATGGCAGGGGCCTTATTCATGAACTACATGGGGTTTATAGACCCTGAGGTGGTCTTTTCCCTCCACGACATCTCCATCATGGCCATCCTTGTAGGTATTGTGGGTGGTGTTGGAACGCTTTATGGCCCGGTGGTGGGGGCATTTGTTATGGTTGCTGTCCATGAGTTTTTCAGGACGGGGTTCTTCGGCTTTTTCAAGGGTATTGCGGCATTGACAGGGTCAGACATGATAACCGTTTTTGCCAAATATGTGATGCAGGCTCATGTTTTAGGTTTCGGGATCTTAGTGGTTCTCGTCATTCTTCTTCTTCCCAATGGTATTGTGGGCGACTGGAATCTGATCGTTAAGAAGATATTTCCTGTCAAGACCAGGGAGGTTACAAGTTGAGTCTATTCGAAATCAAAAATCTTGTGAAGTATTTCGGGGGATTGGCGGCAGTCAATAACGTAAGCTTCAAGGTCGAAAAGGGCGAGATCTTTGGCCTTATTGGGCCCAACGGTTCCGGAAAAACCACCATGTTCAACCTAATCAGTGATTACTACAATCCTACAAGCGGTAAGATCTACTTCAAAGGTGAGGATATCACAGGGTTCAAGACCCACAAGATCTGCCGTCTCGGCATCGGCAGGACATTTCAGGTGGTAAAGCCCTTGGGACGAATGTCGGTCTTGGACAATGTCATTGCAGCGGCCTTCTCAAGGGTCAACACAAAACATCAAGCCCATGATTTGGCAATGGAGACTTTGGAGTTTTGTGAATTGGTCCATCGAAAGGATGTCTTAGCCAAAAGCCTTCCCATTGGAGAGAGAAAACGGCTGGAGATTACAAGGGCCATGGCTACTAAACCCGAACTCCTGCTGTTAGATGAAACTGCCGCAGGTCTCAATCCCAGTGAATTAGACGCTGCCATAGAGCTGATAAAAAGGATTCGTGATAAAGGGGTTACAATTATCATTATCGAACACATCATGAAGGTCATAATGACTATCTCCGACAGAATACACGCCATCAACTTTGGCCAGACAATCGCTGAAGGAACGCCACAGGAGATGGCAAATAGCCCCGCGGTCATTGAGGCCTATCTCGGAGAGGAATATGCTCACAGTTAATGGTATTGATGTTTGTTACGGCGATCTGCAGGTTCTCTGGGATGTCACTATTGAGGTCAAGGACAAAGAGATCCTGGTCCTGATCGGGGCAAACGGCGCAGGTAAGTCAACTACCATAAAGACCATCTCTTCACTCATAACACCTACAAAGGGGAGTATAAAGTTTGACGGTACACGTATCGATACCCTCCCCCCCCACGACATTATTCAGTTGGGGGTTGTACATGTCCCTGAGGGGAGACGTCTCTTTCCCGAAATGAGCGTGGAAGAAAACCTGATCACGGGTTCCTTCTACGGCCAGGCTAAAATAAAGCGTTATGAAACCATGAAGCATGTCTATGAACTCTTTCCAAGGTTAGAGGAGCGCAGAAAACAGATGGCGGGGACACTCTCAGGCGGAGAACAGCAGATGGTTGCCGTAGGCAGAGGGCTCATGTCATTGCCCAGGCTCTTGATGTTTGACGAACCTTCCTTAGGCCTTGCCCCGATTCTTGTCCAGGATATTTTCTCTATGATCAGGAGGATCAACGAGGAGGAAGGGGTAACTATTCTTTTAGTAGAACAGAATGTAACCCAAACGCTGAAGATGTGCCACAGGGCCTACGCCCTGGAAAACGGCAGGATTGTCTTAGAGGGATCCGGAGAGGACCTCATGAGCAATGAACATGTCAGGGAGGCGTATCTCGGTATTTAATAAATTATACCCACCAGTGTCCCCGTCATACAGGTAGCTAAGGTTCCGGCCACTATTGATTTAATACCTAAACTCACAATTTCCCCCCTTCTTTCCTTTGCCATGGCGCCCATGCCGCCTATCATGATCCCTAATGAACCGAAGTTGGCAAAACCGCACATTGCGTAAGTCATAATCAAACGCGACCTTTCACTTAAGGTACCAACGGGTAATGCGGCTAAATCGAGGTAGGCAAGTAATTCGTTTAAAACGGTTTTAGTCCCCATAAGCACCCCGGCCGCCTTTGCCTCGGACCAGGGGATCCCCATCAGCCAGGTGACGGGGGCCATTACATAGCCCAACAGGAGTTGAAACGTGATTGACCGGCCTCCCAATTCGGGCAAAAAACCCAAAATAAGGTTCAACAGATGGACCAGCGCAACGAAGACCACTAACATGGCAATAATATTAATAAGCAGTTTGACGCCATCTAATGTTCCGTTGGTAATGGCGTCCATGGAACTGTCCGCCCCCCCTGGTACCTCCACATCTCCCCCGGTGGGGTCACCTGTCTCGGGAATCATCAGTTTGGATATGGTCACTGCCGCCGGTGCGCTGATAATGGATGCGGTGAGGAGATGTCCCATGATTCCCGGAACCACTTTACTCAGGATCGCCGCATAAAGCACCATCACGGTTCCCGCAATGGTTGCCATGCCCGACGTCATAATTGTAAACAATTCACTCCTTGATATGCCTGAAAGGTAGGGCCTTACAAAAAGGGGCGATTCAACCATTCCCACGAAAACATTGGCGGCAGTACCCAGGCCCTCAACCCCGCCGATTCCCATTATCCTTCTTAAAACCCATGAAAAGGCACGGACTATGACCGGCATTATTCTCCAATAGAAAAAAAGCGAAGAAAGGGCGCTGATGACAACAACCAGGGGTAGACCTCGAAAGGCAAGGATATAGCTGAAACCGGGTATTTTTTCGTCAAACGGAAGTCCTGCCCCGCCGAGGTATCCGAATACAAATCCGGTTCCGGCCCTTGTGGATTCCTCCAGGGCCTGCACGGCCTTGTTCAGCCAGAGAAATATATCCTGGCTTCCTGGAAATTTCAGCAGTAACAGGGCCAGACCGGCCTGCAGGCCAAAACCTGTAATCACAATCCTGATGCTCACATGTTTTCGCTTTTCGGAAAAAAGCCATGCAAGGAAGGCCAGCGCGAAAAATCCGAATAAACTCTGTAGTGTGTCCAATTTCCACCCTATAAGAAGAATTCGAGGCAAGCTGAACCCCGGTTAAATAAAACCACAAAGGCATTTAACGGGGCAAAAAAGGCCTGCCAGAAGCACGGCAGTCACACACAAAATACGCGAAAGAAGAAATAGTTCTCAGTAGCTCGGAAGGACACGGGAGTCAGTTCTAACGTACAATTTCAGGTACCAGCATCCAGGCGATGGTCCATTTTTTTTCTTCATCCTCACACCTGAGGCACAGTATCCCGCCCTGCTGAAAGCTTGCGATCGATTGGGAATCGTCCCCGGTAATCAAAAATGAAGTGAGCTTTGCCAGGTGAGGCAGGTGTCCCACAAGCATGATGTCCTTCCGGCCTTGCTTGATTTCCCCGGCAATCCTCTTCACATCATCCAAGGGGGAAATGCCTTTTTTCTCAACTGGATCCCTGCCGGGGGTTAATTTGGAAATTAAAATTTCAGCAGTCTGCCTGGCCCTTGTTTTTCCGCTGTGGAAGAAATCATCCACCCTTATTCCTGCCTTCAAGAGAAAAGAGGCCGCCCTCTCCGCATCTTCTTTTCCCTGATTCGAGAGGGGCTTGTCAGGATTCTCCTCTTTGGAAACCGGTTTCCCGTGTTGCATAAGGTAAATATTCATGGCCTATTCCTCCGATCCTCCAGTTACCAGCTGACGGTTTTCGATTGAAGAAGGACTCTTTCGGGAAATTGTTATCGAACCCGGACTGATGATACCAGAACCGCCTTTTTTGGGTCAATGAAATTGCTCCCTTAATTGGTCTCATTCAGAAACTATAATTTTTAGATTCGGACTATCAGCCATGAGCTTTCGGCTTTCAGCAAAGGACATTAAAAACAAGGT
>DAOUXC010000299.1 GCA_030666795.1 Desulfobacteraceae bacterium | reverse complement strand
GGGATCAAAACCTGCCAGATGAATGGCGGCCCGGCTCAACTGTTCCTGAAAGACCATGACCCCTAAGGTTTCCTCAAGCACCGGTCTTAAAAGGGGATGGGGCGGGTCCCAGGGTTCCCCTTTCAGCCTGGCTATCCAGGTTTCTATACTCCGGTTGGAAGCGGGCCTGATAATGGAGGTGACCACCACGTTGAGATGAAAGTGGTCCATGTGAAGATATTCTTCAAAGGTGAACACGTTTCCTACCCTGGTCAGGACCTGTCTCGTGGCAGGGCTTTCAAAATAGAAAACGCCGAATGTGTCTCCCTGGTAAAAGACCCGTGTGGTCCTGGGGTCATCGATGGGATTCAGGTCGGCATAGTCGATCCGCCTGCCGTAATTTTTTTTAACGAGGTCCAGGGTGTCCCGGATAACGGCCAGGCTCCGATTTCCCAGGATGTCGATCTTGACCAGTCCGGATTCTTCCACCGAGTCCTTTTCCCACTGGAGCACCTGGGGCCCGCTCGCGGAAATCTCTACCGGACAGTACCGTCGTATCTCGTCGGGAACCACCACCAGGCCGCCGCAATGGGTGGAAAGGTGATTGAAATGGTTTTCAAGCTGTACTGCCGCGTTCAGTATTTCGTCCCATGGTTTCTTGAATTCGAGTTCTTTCATCCTTGGGTGAACGGACAATTCGCTCCCGATCTTCCCAAGACGCCACCTGAAACCGATCTTGTCAGTGACTTGGCCGATCTCCCTGTCCGTCAGCCCGAAGACCTTTGCCACTTCCCTTATGGCCGACCTGGCGCCAAAGGTGTTGTGGTTGGCCACCATGGCGGCGCGGCGGTTTCCGTATTTGGCAAAGACATAATCAATAACCCGGTCCCGCTCATCCCATGCAAAGTCCACGTCAATGTCCGGGGGGTCCATGCGGGCCTGGTTTAGAAAACGCTCAAAAAAGAGATTGTGCCGGATGGGGTCCACATGGGTGATCCCCAGGGCGTAGGAGACAATGGACGCGGCCGCGCTTCCCCTGCCGCAAGACCGTCGGGCCTTTTTTGTGATGTCCGCCACCACCAGAAAATAGTGGGCAAAATTTTTCTCCCGTATAATTCTCATCTCATGCTCCACCCTTTTTTTGACAGTCGTTGAGATCTTTCCGTACCTACGCCTGCATCCCTCCATGGTTGCCCGGTAGAGTTGATCAAACGCGTCCTGATCGGCCATGCTTTCAAAGCAGGGGAATATTATCCGGTCAAAATCCCAGTCTGAAAGGGAGGATTCGGCTATTCTGATTGTATTTTCGACAGCCATGGGTGCATGGGGAAACTGGTCTATCATGGTATTGGGGGAATTAAGAAAATTGTGCTCGCGGCAGGTGTCATCAGGGCCTAAACGGGAGAGTTTACTGTTTAAGGATATTGCCCTGAGGATCAGGTGGAGCCGGAACTGGTCTTTTGTGGCAAGCGAGACCCTGTTGGTGGCCACAGGGGGTATTTCAGTCTTACGGGAAAACGCATAGCACCGGGCCATCTGAAAGCCGGGAGACATCTCTACAAAAAGATCTTCCATGCTGTCCCGTTTGAGGGCCTTTAGGAGATTGAAATCATCGGAAAAAACAATGAGCCCTTCGCGTTTTTCCCTGAGTATGGGGAACAGTTCAAAGTCCTGGTGGCAATGGCGGGCGGAGATGATTTGGGATATGTTGGCATACCCTCTCCGGTTTTTGACCAAAAGGACGGCGCGCTGTCCGTTGGATATGATTTCGCTCCCGATTATGGGTTCAATCCCCATCTCCTTAGCAGCCTCGACAAAAAAAACCATACCATAGAGCCCGTTGGTGTCGGTCAGGGCCAGTTTTTTCATTCCCAGGTCCCTGGCGGCCAGGCAGAGCTGTTCGATGGTGCCTATACCCCAGCCCTTGGAGTAGTGGGAATGGATGTTTAGATGGATGAAAGACATGATAAATAAACGGCGCAAGGCGCAGGGCACAAGGCGCACGGAGAACAAGACTTCAGTCCTGTATCTGAATGACAGAGCGAAAAATTTATTCTACAAGTCTGCACCGAGGTACATGATGTTTTCCTGCCTTGCGCCTTGAGCCCTGCGCCCTGCGCCATGTTTTTATGCTGCTCTGCCATACTTGATAACTCCTTCCCCATGTTGCGCCCTGATGCGATCCAGGGCCTGAATAATCATGGATTTTTTCTCCAGGTCAGGGGAGGGGGCATGAAAAAGGGAGAGCTGGGCGTTTGAGTAAGAGAAATCCCAAAACCGGATCCTTATAAACCGGACCCGCACCCGGCGTTTGCAGGCATTCAAAAAGAGGGCCTCTAAGGGACCGTAGAGATCGAAATCCCAAAAGCTGCCCAAGGATAATTTAACCTGACGCCTGATCTCTATCTGGTCGGAATACCGGATCAAGAGCCCGGCCTTTGCGGGAAAGAGTGCCCTCTTTCGCATCCTGAAGGCGCATCTTTCCACAAGGCCGTAAAGGGCTCCAAGAAGTTTTTGATCATCATTTTCATCCTGTGCAAGAGTGAATTCCTCGCTCACCATGGGTTTTTCCGGGGCAGGGCAGACCGGGGTAGGGTCGATACCGAGGGCCCTTTGGTGGATTATAAACGCCTGTCTGCCGAAGACGAGCTTCAGTCTGCCCATATCCAGGGCCGCTAATTCTCTTACCCGGATAATGCTCAATTCTTCCAAAAGGACCTTTTTGCGGAAACGTCCTATGCCCGGCACCAGATCCACCTTCAGAGGGGCCATAAAGGGACCTTCGCGGCCGGGATCCACATCCATCACCCCGGAAGAGGGCAGGATGCGGGACGCAATGTTAGAGACCATCTTGTTGCCTGCCACGCCCACTGTTCCGGGAAGCGACATACGGTCTTTAATCTCCGTTCTGAGACGACAGGCCGTGTCCTTGGCATTTCCCCAGAGCCGTTCGGTCCCAGTGACATCCAGATAGACATGTCCCGGTCTGGCAGGTTCCCACAGGGGGGTGTATTGGGCCGCCACCCGGGCTAAGGTGTGGCACGCCTCTTTTGTCAGCCCGGGATCGGGCGGCAGGACCATAAGGGCCGGGCATGATTTTTTGGCCTTTGAAAGGGGCATGCCTTTGAAGACCCCTTCTTTTTGGGCTTCCAAAGACGCGGAAAGGATAAGGGCCCGTTCCGATTGGGCCGGTGCCACGGCAACGGGCCGTTCCCTGAGTTCCGGCCTGAAGACCCTGGCCACGGCAATGGAAAAGGCCGAGATATGGATATGGATGATGTGGCGGTGCAAAAGCTGGCTCTAATTTTTTTTTAGTAGACATTTACGGATTTATCTTTATTTCCCAAGGCAATGTAAAAGGCAAAGGGCGTAAGGCGCAGGGCGCAAGGCACAAGGTGAAAGCCTGCTGCTTAGCCCAGTGGGTCTGCCTTGCGCCTTAAGCCTTGAGCCTTTTTTTTATCGATCTGGCCTGGACGAGCCTCGTTAGCATACTCGAAATTGCCCTGCATTCCTTTTTGATGTGATCAAAGTGCTGTTTTTTTAGGTAACCAATTTCATTGGCTATAATGGCTTGAGTAATAAGTTCCGCGGAAGAACCTTTCGCTATGTAAAAGAATTTTATGGATTGCCGGTCTGTGTCCAGCTCATCGCCTTCCGCGATGTTGCTTGGAATAGAAATGGCTGCCCGGCGCATCTGGTCTCTCAGGCCCCAGTCTTTACCAAAGTCTCCCTGTCCGGTGACTTTGTAAAGAAATACAGCAAGTTTTTTAGCTTTTTGCCAGACTTTGAGTTCTTGAAAATTACCCATTTGTTTCTCCTTTTGCCTTGTGCCCTGAGCCTTACGCCTTTCGCTTATTTATAATTCCTCATAACCCCCACGACCTTTCCCTCAATCCGGAGGTCCCCTTGTTTGACCCGGATGGATTTCATACCCGTGTGGGCGGGCCGGAGTTCCACGTGATTTTTCCTTTTGAAATATTTTTTGACGGTCGCCTCATTGTTGATAAGGGCCACCACTGTCTCACCGTTCTCGGCCGTGGGCTGTTTCCTGATCACCACGAAATCGCCATCCAAGATCCCATCTTCCTGCATGGAATCCCCCCTCACCTGAAGCACAAAGTGATCACCATTTCCTATCATGGAGGGCGGGACCTCAATGGCCCGAATGTCTTCCACGGCCTCAATGGGCTTACCGGCCGCCACCATTCCCAAAAGGGGGAACTCGAAGCGCCGTGTCTCCACCGGGCTGATCACTTTAATGGCCCGCTTGCGGTTCTTTTCTTTTGGGAGGCGGATATAGCCCTTCCTCTCTAAGATCCTGAGATAGGTCGTGACCGTATTATAGGAATTGAATTTGAACTCGGCGCAGATTTCGTCAAAGCTGGGGGACCTGCCCCACTCATCCATGTAACTGGAGACATACTTCAGAAAAATTTTCTGTTTATCCGTTAGTTTCATGTGGTCACCTCCTGCTCACGGATCAAAGGTTTAAGGCACAAGACTCAAGGAGAGACCTTTGCAAAACGCCCTCTTTTGCCTCCCGCCAACGGCGGGACGTCACGCTCAAATTTTAATCTCTCAGGGTTTAATTCCCCGCCCCTTGGGGCGTTCAATGTTCTTGGGATACCCCGTTGCTCTGCGGCGGGGTAGTTCATT
>DAOUXC010000136.1 GCA_030666795.1 Desulfobacteraceae bacterium | reverse complement strand
ATGAAGAGCGGGCAGCCTGTGGGGTGTAATCTGAATCCTGCCGTTGGTTTGCCGGAACTTGAGCAGACAACGAATCCTATGAAAGTCCTGATAGCAGGAGGAGGGCCGGCAGGTATGAGTGCGGCCTTGTACATGAACAGACGCGGCCATCAGGTTACCTTGGTCGAAAAAGCGGATCGTTTAGGCGGGCAATTTGCCATAGCATGGCAGGCACCCGGAAAGGAAAAAATGAAGCAGGGGCTCGACACTATCGAACGTAATGTGAAAAGGAGCCTGGATTCCATACTTATGAACAGGCAGGTGGATGACGCCCTTGTTAAGGAGATTCAGCCGGATCTTCTTGTCTGGGCAACCGGGGCGATTCAAAATATTCCTGAGATCAATGGGCTTGGCGATCAGCATGTCATGACATCCATAGAGTATTTCCAGGATGAAAAGGAGTTAAAGGGACCGAGGGTGCTTGTTATCGGGGCCGGCCGGGCCGGTGTTGAGATAGCTGAGAAATTAGGAAAGGCAGGTTATGAAGTCGTTGCCACAAAGCGGACCGATCCAATAGGTAGCATGATGGAAATGATTACAAAAAAACTGGCCTTGATGAGGATCGACCAGATGGAGAAGGTGACCCTGATGCCCCATACAACGGTTAAGGAGTTCAAGCCTGACAGTGTTCAGATTGAACAGGATGGCAAGCCGTTGTCTCTGGAACCCTTCCAGACCGTCATCCTCGCTTCCGGTATGCTTTCAGCTGCGGGACCGGATGAAGAAATAGCAGCCGCCGCCCCTAAGATGGAAATCATAGGAGACGCCATGGAGGTCCAGGATATTTTTACGGCTGTTCATGCAGGCTATAATCTTGCCCTGCACTATTGAAAAGCAGGTCCATGTTTAAGGGCAGAAAAATACAGCGGACGAATTTTTAAGGAGGTTACTGATGGACGGAATATCGTTTTCAGATATAGCAATAGTATCCTGTGGTACCTTGAGTCTCGAGTTGAATCATCTGAAAAAAGAAGGTTTTCTCGATACGGATCATTTGTTTTTTACTACACCGGGACTCCACGAGGATATCCGTGAATTGGAACGTCAACTAATCGAAAAAATCAACAAGGCCAAGGAAAAAGCGGACAAGATCCTTGTGGTGTATGGGGGAAAATTCTGTTACGTGAATGCGGATGAACCCCTGCGCACCATGAAAACAATTATTGACGAACAGGGACCGGGTGTGGCCCGAATTGAGGCCACCCACTGTATGGATATGATCGCCGGCGAAGAGGAGAGGGAAAGGATTGCACAGGAAGTCGCAGGTGGAGAGAAGGTATGGTGGATGGTACCGGGCTGGATCAAATTCCGACATAAGGTCTTCAAGGGATGGGACCAAGGCCTTGCCAATGAGAATTTCCCCCGTCACACAGGAGGGGCGATAGTCCTTGACGGTATTGGATACGTTGACAATTACATGGCGGAAAAACCGGAAGAGTTCCTGGAATACTCCGACTGGATGAGTATTCCAATGCAGGGTTACCCGGTGTCGCTCGACCGTTTCAAATCTCTTTTGTCTGAGCAGGCAAGGCTACTGCATGAAAGTTAAAAGTGACTAAAGTGATCTAAAGTGCCTAAAGTTTCGGAGTCGCTTCGCTCCGCTGATATTAATAACTTATCAGGATCCCTCAACTTTAGCTCACTTCAAACTTTAGTTCACTTCCAACTTTTAAAAAGATCTTTCAGGCAGACCGGGAAATTTCCGACATGGCCCCAAAAATTAGGGTTTTTGGTTCAAAACAAAAATGGGTAAAGTGGACAGGGAAAATCATAAATCTAAGAAAAACAAATTGGATCGAGAGGGTCCGGTCTTCCTGGTAGCGGTCGATTTTTCCCACTGCTCGAGGCTCGCGCTCAAAAAGGCGAAGGATTTATTGAAAAATTGGGGAGGAAGGATCGTTGTCTTTCATGTCATCGATCACGATTTCGTGGAGCAGTGCGTTCAATGCCAACTGGGCAAAAAAGGTGAAATCAAAAAGAAGTTGTTCGTTGGTGCAAAGACAAGGCTCCAGGAATTTGTTCGCAAGGAAGGACTTGAAGGTGACCGGATTGAAAAGGTGGTTTGTGAAGGGTCGCCCTGCCTTGAAATCAACAAGAAGGCGGCCGAGATCGATGCCGAAATGATTGTCATAGGAAGTCAGGGAAAGTCAGAAGACATGAAAAGCATTTTTTTCGGCAGCACCGCGGAAAGGGTCCTGAGATTCATAACGAGACCGGTTCTTTGCGTCCCGCCCGACATATAATATGCTGTAGAAATACCGAACTTTCTTTGGAGACATTTGCCGGGAGGAACAGGATGCCGATTTATGAGTATCGATGCAAAGTATGTGGAGCCACATCCGAATATCTAATCGTCGCGGGAAAGGATGAAAATATCTCCTGCAAAGAGTGCGGAAGCGCTGATGTGGAGAAGATACTATCCGTTGCTTCATTTATGAACGGAATATCGAAACGGACTCCGGGAAGGACCTGCTGTGGTCGGGAAGAACGCTGTGAGATCCCTCCCTGCTCTGAAGGAAGCACATGTAGGCGAGCGTAAGGACACTGACAGGAGGAAAAGAATTTGTTGACCGTAGATCATTACAGGACCCTTGGGCTTCCGCTCGAAGCGACGCAACAGGATATCAAAAAGGCATATCGCAGACTTGCAATGCAACATCATCCCGACAGGAATGGGGGAGATCCTGAGAGCGAAGAACGCCTTAAGGAGATAAATGAGGCATATCGAATCCTGGGAGACGAGGACAAGAGAAGACGTTATGACATTCAATCTCGACCGCATTTCGAAAACTATATATTTTATGAAGAAGACGCGGATGATGATCTTGTAAGGGTGTTCAGAAAGTTTTCTCAAATGGGTTTTAATATAAAGAGGGCCGGAGGTTGCGGTAGGAAAGGCTTCGGAAGAGGTGGGTGCGGAAGATGGAAAAGATAAATTTTTGTCGGGGTCCGAAAAAATCGATAAGCTTCTGACGATAATCGTGTCTTAAGGTAAGAAATATATTTTATTGTCGGGGTTGCTGTTTTTGTTATGGACTTTTATGAGAGCATCTCAAATAAATACTTTTGGAACCAAAAGCAGAAGAGGATAAACGAATGAAAATATCAGTTTGTGGAAAAGGAGGAAGTGGCAAAAGCGCTTTAACAAGCTTGTTGGCCAATCAGGCTGTATCCCGGGGTCTTGGAGTTCTCGTGGTAGATTCGGATGAATCAAATTCGGGGCTTTTCAAAATGTTTGGGTTTGAAAAACCTCCTGTCCCGCTTATGGAGCTTGTGGGAGGAAAGAAAAAACTAAAGCAGAAGATGTCACATCCGAACGTTCTGGCAGAAAGTCATCTTTCCACTAAGGATATTCCTTCTCAATATCTAATAAGAAGGAACGGTCTTATGTTGATTAGCATAGGAAAAATCCTTCAGGCCCTTGAAGGATGCGCATGTCCCATGGGGGTATTGAATCAAGAATTTTTGAAAAAACTTAGACTCGGTGAAAATGAGATCGCAATCATTGATATGGAAGCGGGCGTAGAGCACTTTGGACGAGGAATTGATGAAAGCATCGACAGGGTTCTTCTTGTGGTTGAACCATCCTTTGAGTCCTTAACCATGGCTGAAAAGATAAAAGAGCTCGCGTCCGGGATGAACAAGTCCGTCTCGGCGGTCTTAAACAAAGTTGGCTCGGAAAAAATCGCAAAAAAACTGGAAGGCAAGCTCAAAACCAAAGATATAGAAGTCATTGGTATCGTTCCAAACGACCCCATGGTATTTGAGGCCTGTCTGGAAGGCCGAACCCTCGGTGAAGGAGAGGCCTTTCATGCGGCAGGGAAAGTTCTGGATGCTCTTCTATAAGAAAACCAGGATGTGGATCAGGAGGAGAACATGTGCTTGAGCACGGTGTATATTAATTCGGGGAATGAACAAAAGGAAATCATGAAAGACGTAGCCCGTATAGAGGCAGAGGGTCAGGGCTTTTGGTTTATCAATCTGTTCGGGGAAAGGACCTTCATCGAGGGAAGTATTCAGACGGTAGACCTTATGGACAGCCACTTTGTCATGCTCACAAAAGGGAAGTCAAATTGACTCTCTTCTGATGCCACTGCTTATCTCCGTCAAAGGCATTCGGAGGGTTCCTTTTGCTTGATAACAACCACAGAGTCATCAATTATCTGCGTCTTTCCGTTACGGATCGCTGTAACCTGAGATGTATCTATTGTATGCCGGAACAGGGGATCCAATTTATTTCGCATAGTGAGGTTATCACCTATGAAGAAATGCTCCATATGGTCGGGCTCTGCGTTCAGAAAGGTATTCGTAAAGTTAGACTGACCGGAGGGGAGCCCCTGGTGCGGAAGGGATTCATAGGCTTTCTTGAAAGGCTTTGTCTAATAGAAGGACTGGAAGAAATTTCATTGACCACCAACGGGGTGTTACTCAAAACCTTTGCCGCCGATATCAAAAACTGCGGCATCTGCCGGATCAATGTGAGTCTGGATTCTCTTAAACCCGAACGTTTTCTTCGTATTACAGGACAGGACTGTTTTGAAAGGGTGCGTGAGGGCCTTGAAAAGGCAGAGCAGGTGGGTTTCAATCCAATCAAAATCAATGTGGTGGCCATGAAAGGTGTCAATGATGATGAAATACTGGATTTTGCCCGTCTTACCCTGGAAAAGCCCTATCATATTCGTTTTATAGAGATTATGCCCATTGGTGAGAAAAATACCTGGCCTGCTGAAAAATTTATCTCCGCAAAAGAAATCCAAAAAAAAATCAAAACTCTGGGAGACCTTCATCCCGTCGGCCGTAATCTTTTGGACGGCCCTGCCGAAAGATTTGCCCTTGAGGGAGCCAAGGGAGAGGTCGGCTTTATCGGGGCCTTAAGCAACCATTTTTGTGACAACTGCAATAGACTGCGGTTGACGGCCGATGGTCATCTAAGGGGTTGTCTCTTTTCCGACCATGAGACAGATATAAAGACGCCGTTAAGGGAAGGTAAAGGAGACAGCCATCTGCTGGATCTTATCAGCGATACGATTCTGAACAAACCCAGGGATCATGGCCTGCTGCCATACAAGCCCCGTAAATGCGTCCGGTCAATGAACAGTATCGGGGGTTGAAAAAGAGGGCCGGATCACTTCCATAGACATCCCATACCCCTCATCGTACTTTATGAACCAAAATTCGACCAATTTGTCGAATATGTCCTTTCTTCCGACATGTTTTACCTCAATCCATACCTGCCGCATGACTTTTCACAATTTAAAGGCCTAAAGCTCCTTGTTATTTCAACTATTTAACCGAATAAAGAAATTTCGGCATATCTCTTGCTTAGTTATTGATTATTTAAGTGCTAACAAATCCGCCAACGCAAAAGATAAAGTGGGAAGTGATTTGAAACCCCATCACCGATGGGGAGAGGACGGTCTTTTAAAGCCGTTACCAGGCGGAAACTTTTGGGGTTGACGTAGCATTATAGAATATGGAGTATTGGGCTACCGGAGTATCGGTATATAAAAGCTTAGAGCAGCATTTTTTCTTGCTTCTAAACCATTATACCGTTATTGCATAAATCCAATACTTTAAATTGTCGACAAAACAAACGAAACATTGCTTTCGAATTAATAAACCCAAAAATACCAGGGATAGAAGCCTGTCGGAATACTGGAACTTTGGAGGCTGTTGGAAAATGTGTAGATGCAAAACGAGACAGGTCAAAGGCTCACGGCACAGGGCCCAAGGAAAAGCAAGTGTGACCAAGCTGATATAATCGATGATCGTTTCCATGCGCCTTTAGCCCTGCGCCTTGCGCCGTCTCGCGAAGCGGCTTGAGCCACGCGAAATACCGCTTCGGCGGGGAGATGCGGGTTTCCCGACAGCCTCCTAACGGATGGATGTGAGTCCATAATGAACAACAAAAAACTTTCTAAGATTTCGATTAGTTTAATAATGATTGTCCTGCTTGCGTCGTCCTGCAGCCCTTTTAGACCCAAGGTCCGAAAGTCACCCGAAGGCACTTTGCCCAAAACATTTTCCCTTTACACGCCTCAAGCCGAAAGACCGGACAGGTGGTGGGAAGAGTTTAATGACAGAGAATTAAACGCCCTTGTCGACAGTGCCTTGTCCGGAAGCTTTACCCTGAAAGAGGCCTGGGCGCGTCTGAATCAGGCAAGAGCCCTGGCCGTCAAGGCCGGGTCAGCCCTTTATCCGGACCTGACAGCTAATGCCGGGGGATCCTACGGGCGGCAGAAGACGGATACCGGATTGCAGCAAGGCGGGACAACCCGGCGGGTCAAAGACCATTCCCTGGGTCTTTCAACCAATTATGAACTGGACCTATGGGGACGGATCCGTTCCGAGCGGGAGGCAGCGGAACTGGCAGTAACAGCAACGAGGGAGGACTTGAATGCCGCTTCTATGACTCTGGCTGCGGAGGTCACGGAACGGTGGACGAACATTATCTCCCAGAGGATGCAGAACCGGCTGCTGCAAAAGCAGCTTAAAACCAACATGACATATCTGGAATTAGTGGAACTTCGGTTTCGCAAATCCATGGTGTCCGCACTGGATGTCTATCAGCAACGACAGGTGGTTGAAAAAATTAAGGCCGAAATCCCGCTGGTAGAAGCCCGGGAACAATTGCTCCTGCATGAACTGGCATTGCTGCTGGGCAAACTGCCGAGGACACCCCTTGAGATAAACCGGGATGAGTTACCATCGTTGTCCGGGATTCCGGCCACAGGCCTTCCCGCCGATCTTTTGGCCAAGCGGCCGGACGTCAGGGCCTCCGGTCTAAGGTTGAGGTCCGCGGACTGGCGGGTGTCGGCAGCGCGTGCCGCAAGACTGCCGGCCATCAGCCTGGCCGCAACTGCAGGTTATGGAACGGATCAACTGGATCTGCTTTTCAGTAACTGGATTCTTAAGCTCGCGGGAAGTCTGGCCGCACCGATTTTTGATGGAAACAGGCGAAAGGCGGAAGTGGATCGAACCCGGGCAGTCGCAGATGAAAATCTGGCGCTCTACCGGGAAACGGTCTTAACGGCCGTCAAAGAGGTTGAAGACGCGCTGATAAGTGAGACCAAGCAGAGAGAGCATATCAAGGCACTGGAACTGCAAATGGAAGCGGCCAAAAGGGCACTGGATCAGGCTGTTCTAAGGTATCGAAAAGGGGTGGACAACTACCTGCCGGTGCTGACCCAACTGCTGGCGGTTCAAGGCCTGGAAAGGGATTTGATTCAGCGGCAGACAGAACTGGTCATCTACCGTGTGTCTCTTTACCGGGCATTAGGCGGAACGTGGACGGACGTATTGACTCCCGGTGTCGGACCAGAACCTGCCGAAACAAGAGGGGATACCAACCATGAAGGATAACAAAGAAAAAGAAACAGCCGAATGCCGGGAAACAGGGACATCCGAGACACGGGCTGACAAAAACCCATGGCGAAAGGTAATCACCCTTTTTGTGTGTCTGCTGATCCTGGGTGTCGGTATTGCCGGAGCAACTTATTTTAAGAGGACGGCCCCCAAGGCGCTCAAAAGACCACCAATAACAATGACCCCCCTGGTTCAGGTTAAAAGGATTTATCCCGGCACCCACAGGGTTAAGGTGCCGGCCATGGGGACGGTTATTCCTGCACGGGAGATGATACTAAAGGCCCGGGTATCCGGGGAAATCGTGGCGATCCGCCCTGAGTTTGTTGAAGGGGGTATCCTGGATGAAGGCGATGAAATCCTCCGCATCGAACCCGCGGACTACCAGTTGAAAATTGTGCAAAAACAGTCACAGGTGGCCGACGCGACATATGCCCTGAAAATGGAGCTGGGTTATCAGGACGTGGCCAAAAGGGAATGGGAACTGTTAAAGGGTAGTAAACCGGCCAGTGCTATTGACGTTGAACTGGCACTTCGCAAGCCCCACCTGGAAAAGGCCCGGGCCGATCTCGCGGCTGCCGAAGCCCAACTCGAACAGGCCGGGCTCGATCTGGCCCGAACTGAAATCAGTGCCCCTTTTAATGCCATCATCCGTACCAAAAGTGTCGAAAAGGGATCTTATGTATCTACACAGGAACAATTAGCGGAACTTGTCTGTACGGATGAATACTGGATACAGGTATCGATCCCGGTGGATCGCCTGAAATGGATTTCGATTCCAAAAAATGCCGGGGAAAAGGGTGCTAAGGTTCGTATTTCATATCGAAACGGATTTGAGCTACCCGGTACGGTGATCAGACTTATGGGTGATCTGGAAAAAGAGGGGCGCATGGCGCGGGTCCTGGTATGCGTCAGGGACCCCCTTGGTCTGAAAACACCGGACAGAGATCGGCCGCCGCTCATAATCGGTGAATACGTAAGCATTGAGATGGAAGGACGGCAATTAGATAATATATACGCCATTCCCCGCACGGCCCTCAGGGATAACGTCTCCGTCTGGATAGCCAAAGATGACGGTAAACTGGAGATCCACGATGTGAATACCGTGTGGCGAAATGCGCAAACGGTCCTGGTACGGGACGGCCTTAAACCGGGTGACCGGCTGATCATTTCTAATCTTCCCGCACCGGTTGACGGCATGTCCGTCAAGGTCCAGGATTCACAGTCCGACAATAAAACCACTTTGTCTGAAACAAATAGCTCAATAAGCAGCGGCGTTAGTCCATAATGGCGAGGCATGCGGATCTCTTTTCAAAGAGGCGCATTTTTATCTCTACAACGCATCTGCCACGCCCCAAATACCTTAACCAGTCGGCTTCCGACAGGCGGGACAGCCAAACATAATAGGTGCTAT
>DAOUXC010000117.1 GCA_030666795.1 Desulfobacteraceae bacterium | reverse complement strand
TAGTGTCCATCCAGAAATGGCCCTTTTTCACAATCTCAGCGTCAGTCTGCGGGTTTAGTTGTGCGGCGTACCATATGTACGCCTCCTTCTAACCCCTTGACTTCCTTGATCTTGTAAAAAATTACTCATTTCTGAATTGGACACTTGCAAGTGCCCTTTTTTCATTTATGGATGGGCACTAGCTAACTATCAACCCCAATAGACCATGAACTGATGCTGTAATGAAAAACGCGATGCCCGTCTTTCTATGAACGCCGAAGGGCACTTTTATCCAGCGCAAACCCGTGGATAGCTGGAAAAGAACCAGGACGAAATTCACGATACCCAGAATAAGTATAATTGAAAGGCTTCCAATCGTCATGACAAGTACCTCCGGACACCTCATTTAACGGAAATCTTTTTCGTGTCAGCTCCGGCACTTCCGTGGAGGTTGCAATTGGCCTTCGCTTCAATCACCAGGTCTTCATTAACGGTTATCTTTATTTCCTTGGTAAAGTCGGCTTTATCAGGCCGTTTGGACATGGAGTACTCCCATCGCCCTATTTCCTTTCCGTTGGCCTTGACACTTACCCAGTCGGTATAATGGAAAAAGCTATTGGCACTGTGACTCACCTGCACTTTGATTACGACCTCTGATCCCTTGACGACTTCATCCGGGGCCTCTATCTTGACTACGGACTTATCCGCAAAGACGTTAGACGTGTTCAGAAGGACAAAAAGGAGAGCAATAAACCCTATCACCAGTTTTCTCGTTTTCATTGAAACCTCCTTTCAAGATTCTGTCTGAATGGGAGACAATCCCAATGAGGTTAGGTCATTTTCAACCAACGACACGCCTGTTACAATAAACCTATTATCCTACACTTCAAGACGAATGGCAATCCGCGTTTGTCATTTCCCGGGCCTGTCAAGCTCTCCGGTCTTCTGCTCATGTTTTATCCTTGTATGCCATCCGTTTTTCTTTTGTCCATTTTGGACATATGGCGGGCCTGCCTTTCATGACCAGTTGCATGCACGCATCACATTTGGGATTGCATTTGATAATGGATTGATCCCGCCCTTGACGTGCTTTGTTTACCCATTGCGGGTCCACCCAGAGCATTCGAGCCAGGCCGATGAGGTCGGCTTTTTTGTCTTTGAGTATGGCCTCTGCCCGGGCAGGCGTTGAAATCCTGCCCGCGGCAATAACAGGGATTTTCACTTCCTTCTTTATGGCCTTAGCAAGGGACACCATGTAGCCCGGCTTGCGTGATTTCTTAATAATATCGGGCAGGAAAAATGATTCGTATGTGCCGCCCATAACCGATATATAGGCAACACCGTTCTTAGCGAGTTCCCTGGCAAACAAGACGGATTCTTCTAATTTCAGCCCATCCGGGAGCCATTCGTCCGCTAAAAAGCGATATCCCACTGGAAAATCTCCTACCAGGTCCTTTACCCTTTTCAGGACCTCAAGGGGGAAACGCGTTCGGTTTTTCAAAGAACCACCATAGTTATCCTCTCTTTTGTTGGTCCTCGGAGATACAAACTGGCTGAGCAGATATCCTGTTCCACCATGAAGCTCAACTAAGTCGAACCCCGCCTTTTTTACACGCAGGGCCGAATTGGCGAACTGTTTCTGAATTCTGGTAATCTCCTTTTTAAGCAAGGGACGGGGACTTCTGTTAAATGCCGGGATATCTGAAGCGGAGACAGGGTCGGGCGTATAGGCAAATCGACCGGCGTGGTTGATCTGCAGGGCCGCGCGGCATTTTTGATCTTTTATGGTCCGGGCGATATGTGCCAAACCCTTTATATAACGATTATGATCGCAGCGAATCGTCCGGGAAGATCCGCTACCGGCCGGCGTAATGCTTGAGTTTTCCACTACAATCATGGCGGCGCCGCTTTGTGCCATGAGTTTGTAATGTTCCAGAAGTAACGTGGAAATTTTACCTCCTTCACCAGCATAACCCAGATACAGAGGCGCCATGGTGATCCTGTTTTTCAACCTCAATCCTTTGAAACTTATGGGTTTGAATAAATTATCATAGGCTGTTTTTTTCATTTGTTCCTTTCCTCCTTTATTAGTTATTACTCAGAACATCATATTGTCTGCAATCTAAAATCCCCCCTGGCCCCCCTTTATTAAGGGGGGAACTTTAACCTGTTCTTTTAGAAAGGTGGCCCTTAAACTATCCCCCCAGAAAAAGGGGCATTGTAACTTCCCCCTTTACTAAAGGGGGATTGAGGGGGATTTTTTTGCGAGTAACCTGTTTAGATGCATACTATTAAATGCCCCCGTAATAACTATTGAATTTTTTAATCCGGAACTCATCCCCTGCCGAGGCCCTATAGGAAAAATACAGGACTGAGAGCCTGTATGAATACTGACATTTTTGAAGTCTTGCGTCACTGTCCTTTTTTTGATAGGACAGCAGATGTTTGAAGATGTTTTAGAAATCCGGAACTCTGCAACGTACCAGCATGGATGAAAAATGCCTCATCCGAGCAAGGGTTAGGGGCACAATTTGATGTTGAGCTTTTACGGCTGTTATCTTTTTTAAGGATCGCGAACATGTCCGGTTTAATGGAAATTCTTCTGATTATAGCGCTCATTTTAGGCATTTTTATGCTCCCCCGATTGCTGAACAGGCAGCAAAAAAATGAAATTCAACGGACAGATCAAGGTCCGGGTCTTTCAGGATGGAAGCGGTTGGCAATTCTTGCCTCTTTCCTGTGGCCGGCCCTCCTTGCACTCTATTTGAAACCCTGGAACAGCCACTGGCATATCTTTTTCTATGTGGCGGTTGGCCCCATTGTCCTGGCGTGGGGCATCTCATGGGTTTTTTGGGGCTTCAGAAAATAGTAAAAGTAATATGGTAATGGATCGAACCGCCCAATGAGGGCGTCGTCAGCCAAAGTATTATGCTGGCCGCAATCTCGCTGAATCACGCGATCCTTTATCTTAGTTTCTCAAGACACTCGATGATCCTGTCATGCCCCTTGAGGTCATTAATCCATTTATCAGGGATACCGGAACTCTCTCCATGATATGCCCCGAGTACCATGCCCACTATCATTCCCCTTGCTGCTGAATCTCCCCCTGCCATCACGTTTTCAATTAAAGCGTTTTTGGTGTCATTCTCATATGTCGCTAAAAGATGTATGACCGAGGGTAAGGCCGACCCTGCCTCACACATCTGGCCGAAGCCCAATATTGTCCGCCTGGTATCCTGACCTTTACTTTTTAATCCGGCTTTTATAAGCGGGGAAAGCATATAGTCGTCAGGTTCATCTGAAAGTACTGTCTGAAGGGCATCAAGAGGGGATATACCTTTTAAGGCCTCCAGGGTTATTCTTGCAAGAAGGACTGCGCTTTCAATGACAACAGGATTGTTGTGGGTCATTGCGGTCTGTTCTTTTACATTTTTGTCAAGCTTGTCCGGTTCATTATACAGGGTAAAGATGAGGGGGCTGATACGTGAGGCCCCTCCAAGGTCTGAAGACGGCGAACCGCATGAATCAGGTGAGTCGCCTTTTTCCATATTGAATATGGTCTGTTTTGTGGCATTATCCATATAACCATTATATCTTTTCATATAATCGAGCCATTTTTCGGCAAATTCTCCCAGTTCGAATACCCGGTTATCCCTCAAATATTCAAGAAGAAGGACTGTCTGGTCCCCGTAATGAGTAAATTCTCCCGCATCCTTTGTGGGGTGGAAAGAGTTTTCAGGGGGTTTCAACAATTCCTCGACTCTTCCGAATGTCCGATCTATTGCCGAGGTATCATAGATCCAGTGGGCACCCAGTGCCAATGAATCGGCCGCCAGTGATATAAGAACCATTTCTTTCGTCTTTGATATCATAATGTCCCCTCCTGTCTTTTTTGATCCATAGAAGACCTGTTTACCTTGTCTGATATACCAATAAATCCATATGGATAAGTCAATAGAAAATTTGACCCTTTTATTTCTTTTTACCTGGCGTGGCAGACAGACGGAGCAAGGCAATCTCTGACGGCACACCCACACGGATCGGCAGACCTACAGTGCCTATGCCCGCGGTCACGTGGAGGAAGTCCCCCTTTTTTTCATAAAGACCGTGGGTATAATCATAAGCGAGATCAGCCAGGTTTAGTAGACCCGGCACGCCGATCTGGCCTCCGTGGGTGTGGCCGCAAAGGGTTAGAGAAATGTTTCTTTTACGGGCCGGTTCGAAACCGGTCGGTCGATGTGTCAAAAGGATCGGGAATTGGTCGGGCCTTATTCCACGCATGGCCCGGGCAAGGTTGATATCTCCGCCTTTGCCTAAGAAATTGCGTCCCGGATCGTCCACACCTACGAGGGCCAGGGGCAGGCCTTCGTGATTAAAGGAATGATTCTGATTCCGAAGCATTGTAATGCCGCCGGACTCAAGGGCCTTTGAGACCTGGTCGGCCCCGGTATATATATCGTGGTTTCCAATAGTGGCGTATATGCCAAGCGGGACCTTATCCAAAAGATGCAGGTGTTGCACAAGGACTTTACTGAAATAAGGTCTGTGCTCGATAATGTCCCCGGTGATGACTACCAGGTCTGGTTTAAGATCTCTTGTGAGGGCCATAACACGGGGAACAACATGGGGTGATGTCCATATTCCGATATGCAGATCCGAGAGGTGGGCTATGGTCAGTCCATCAAGGTTTTGAGGAAGACCGACCGGAGAAATATTGTGCCTGATAACTTCAGGTGTTGCTTCAGCCCGGACAAAACCCCAGGCCCCGCTTCCTATAACCGTACCCCAGACCGTCCCTCTTGCCGCCCTTACCATGAAATGTCGGCGGTCGGGATCTGCCGGTTTATCCCCCACCGGTTTTGACCATAACCTGCCGACAGCCAGTGAAGGCAGTCTTAAAATGATGATAACCGCAAGGCTGATAATGCCGACCAACATCAGCCACAGAATAAGACCGGCCTGCCAGGTTACGAAAAACCTGAAGATCAATGAGAAAAACCAGGATGACGGCGGGTCCTGTCTTGAAAAGGCAGTAAAAAGAAAAGGCCAGGGCAGGTTGCCGGCAAGGAAGAGACTGATCAGTAATAAACGGAGTCGAGTACGCTTCCCAATACGCCGCCACCAGATCAAAAAACCCAGGATCTGGATCAAGAGAAAAACAAAAAATATGTTCCATAAAAAATGCATTTGATAAGTCTGTTCCTTGTTTTGAGTCTAACCTGACGGGCTTTGTTGGTCGACCATGTCAATATCTCCTTCCAAGTGATTACGAGGGGTAGGAAGGGAAGGATAAAACAGCTACAGACCGGCAAAGCTTATCACATGTAAAATGGCCCTTAAACAATTTTCTGTTCATTTCCGATGTTCATTTTATTGCTGGTATTTTTTATTGTATGGGAATAGCCTGTATTTTTTTCGTTTAATTGGAACAAAAAATTACCGGCAATTAATCCCTCATTCGCTGGCGAAAATATTGCGAAACAGATAAAACAAACAGTAATCGATAATTTAAACGCCCTGCAAAAAGAAGACCTGGCTCGAATGATGGATACGATTCATACACAATCCCTCTCTTATGTGACGACCAAGTACTCATTTTTTTAAATCGAGATCCTTAGGAGAAGATCCTGAAATGTCGGACAAAAGAGATAAGGACCCTATGGTTCGGAGATATCAAAGGCTGCTTCTTATGGTCCACGAACTGCATAAGAGAGGATACCAGAGGATCCGGATCATGCCGGGGGCGGCACCGTCAGGAAATTACGGGCGATGTGTGATCACCCATATCGGGAACATCCTCAAAAAACACGGTGCCAAGTGTAAGGTCTACACAGATGGAGCGCTTTACTCAACCGCAGACAGCAATGAATATTTCGGATGGAAGGATGCCAAACAGGACACCGCCCGCCAATTGGCAACGAAATTCATAGAAAGATTTCCTGAGCTGGTTAAAAAGGGCAAGGGCTCGGACTGGGAATACGCCGGCTGGTATGTTGAAATGCTCGGTCATGCGGAACGGGGTCATTTCCCCGTTGCCTTTGCGGATTGGTATGGTACACCAGACCCGCGATGGCTGCCCACCACAGTGGGTTTTGAAAGTGGTTTGCCAATGCCTCCGGGAGGGGAAGCGGAACCAAGCGATGAATGTTAGGTCTTCAGTGCCCATTGAAGGCGAACAATAAGGGGGAAATCTATGCTTCTAACTTTTCTCCCTGATTGGATCAAGTTGGGCAAAATCAAACGGGAGGAATAATATTATGAATTTTCCAAAGCTGGTGGTCGTTTTTTTATTACTCTTTAGCTTAAATGCATGTGCATTTGCACCTGTCGAGCGGCCTGAAAAGAACAAATATTTTTGTGATTTCATGAATTCAAAGGTTTTTATTATAACGCTTCCGCAAAGCATGGATATAGCAAAAAATGCTTTGGAAGCAATTGGGTATGAAATTCTTACAAATAACAGTGAACTTGGCCTAATTCGTACTAAAACCAAACTCGTAAAGATACCTGAATTTTGTGATTGTGGAACTTGGAATGGTTCCATTATTAACGGTAGTGCTGATTCCACAATAGTTGTTGAATTTCAGGAGTTTGAAAAAGAAAAAATATCTGTCAGCATTTCAATGAAATGTAGTACCACTTTCAAAGGGACTAATCTACACGGCGCAACAACGCGTCAGGAAACATATGACTGCGCCAGTCGTGGTAAGATAGAAAATGAATTTTGGAATTTCTACGAAAAAATCTATAAAAAACGAGCTCAATCGAGGTGATATTGGGGAAAAAGGGGACGAATATGATTTTAGAGGAGAAAAGAGGTACGTCCTCAATAAGTAAATAACTCAGGAAAGAATTGGTTTTTAGCCTGTGCTTTTGGCGCTGAAAGCCTAGGATTATTTGGGCAGAATTATTGAATTGACTGTTTTTCAAAGATTGGATGTAAGTTGTAATGGGCTTATCGTCATCCAAGAAAAATTAGAAATTTTGCGTTTTTTGCTGTCAAAAGATAACGTATTCGGAAAATTATGAGCCAAGAAGCGACAATACAGCAATTGATAATTAAACGGATGAACCGGAATTCAACTATGAATCAACAGAAAAAAAGAAACGTATTTTTAGTGGTCTTTATCTTTTTCTGGATAGGCATATCTAATGGTGCCGCGCACCCATCTGATGATGAACTTCCCTCATGGCGGGGCAATGAGAACTCTAACAAGGCAAAGATCCTGGCATTCATTCATCAATCGACGAATCCCTTGAGCCCCGGCTTTGTTCCCGAATCCCTCCGCATTGCTGTAATTGACATGGATGGGACTATCCTCTGCGAAAGACCCCATTTTGCTTCTATGGAGATGGCTCTCCAATGGTTGAAGAATGCGGCAGATGCTGATCCCGCTCTTAAGGGTCAATATCCGTATAACAAGTTCCTGAGTGGGAAAAGGCATTCTTACAAGAAAAAATATTACATGGATTTACTGTTTAAGGCTTTCAAGGGCTATTCGCAGGAGCAGTACATGCGGGAAGTACAGAGGTTTCTCGGGAACCATCGACATGCCCGTCTTGGAAGACCCTATGTCGAGTTGTTCTATGTACCCGTTCTTGAATTAATAGACTTACTGAAGAAAAACGGTTTCAGTGTCTATGTGGTTTCAGGCTCATGGCAGGCCTTTGTGAGAAGCATTGCAACGGAACAACTCGGGCTCGAAAGCTTTCAGGCAATCGGTTCGAGGGTCGGACTCCATTTTGACATCAACAGGGGAAAGGCGTTTTTCGTCAGGCAGGGAGAGGAATTGCCCCCTGCCAATGTCCGAAAAGGAAAGGTGCTCAATATCTGGTCCCATATAGGAAAGATACCTGTTTTGGCCATGGGCAATTCACGGGGTGATGTGCAGATGTTCAAGTATACGGATGCAAACCCCTGGCCCCATCTTGTCCTTTGCCTGGAACACGATGATCCTGAGCGTGAATTTAAGTATTCAAGCGGTATAACCTGTCAGAAGAGCTGGATTTCAGTGAGCATGAAAAAAGATTTCGGTGTGGTGTTCAAGGAAAAATAATAAATTGATTTGTTTATAAGACCCCACCGGGTTTATGCCGCGTGGGGTCTTTAATTTGGAAAATGAGGTTTCAATGAAATGGCTTTCAGTCTGGCTCTGATTATAATATTGGGCCTGAGCTCGGATTATATCTTCAGGCGCATCAAAATTCCCGGTCTTGTGGGTATGCTTTTCGCAGGGGTCATTGTCGGCCCCTACGTGTTGGGCCTGATGTCCCCGGAAATGATGAAGGTCTCCGGTGATTTCAGGAAAATTGCACTTATCGTCATTCTGCTTCGGGCCGGATTTGAACTTCGGCGTGACACCCTGAATCGTGTGGGGCGTGCGGCCGTCATCATGAGTGCGGTTCCGGCCATTTTTGAGATTTTAGGTGTTGTTCTGGTGGCCCCGGCACTGCTGGGCATGACCCTTATCGAGGCCCTCATACTGGGTTCCATACTGGCGGCCGTCTCGCCCGCCGTGGTTGTGCCACTCATGATAGACTTTATGGATCGCGGGAGAGGGAATAAAAAGGGGATTCCGACACTTGTTCTTGGGGCCTCTTCCCTGGACGATGTCTTTGTGATTGTCCTGTTCACCGTGTTTTTGGGTATGTACGGGGGCATGGAGGGGAATCTCCTGATCAGGCTTTCCACCATTCCCGTTTCAATTGTGCTCGGAATTGTCATGGGGCTGATCCCGGGTTATCTCCTGCTGCGGCTCTTTAAGAGATACGACTGGCGCCCTCCAAAACGCACACTGGTGGTTTTGGGTGTGGCCGTCCTTCTTACGTGGTTTGAAAAGGTGTGCGAGGCGTGGGTCCCAATGGCCGGTCTGCTGGGGGTGATGGCCATCGGATTCATTATTTTGGAAAAATCCGAACCCATTGCCCACATTATTTCCCAAAAGCTCAAGAAATTATGGGTCTTTGCGGAACTCCTTCTTTTTGTCCTCGTAGGGGCACAGGTCAACATCCATGTGGCCTTAAAGGCCGGGTTGGCAGGTGCCCTTGTCATTTTTGTGGGCCTCATTTTCAGAAGCGCGGGTACATATGTTTCTCTTTTCGGTACGTCCTTTACGTGGCGTGAAAAGCTTTTCTGCGTGGTGGCCTATATACCCAAAGCCACGGTTCAGGCGGCTATCAGTGCCGTGCCCCTGGCAGCGGGGGTGGCATCCGGAGAGGTTATTCTGGCCGTGGCCGTTCTTTCAATCATATTGACAGCACCCCTTGGGGCCATCGGGATTAAGATCTTTGGGGAGAGGATCCTTGACCACGGGGAACATTCGGTCTATCGGTTCAAGGAAATCCGCAAGAATCTGGGTCTTCCCAGGGTCGGGCAGAGTGTCAGGAATAAGAAGTCCGGAAAGGTATGGAAGGTGATCGAAGAAAAAGAGGTATGGATAGGAGAGACAAAACAGACGCCCGCCATATCCTTACGATTCTGGAACGGAAATTCCGGTAACGGGCCGGGGACAGGAAAGACTTT
>DAOUXC010000107.1 GCA_030666795.1 Desulfobacteraceae bacterium | reverse complement strand
CATTATATTCAATCCTCCTGACACCAGGCCCTGATCCAGCATGGCATTAACCACTTTCACAAAACCCGCGATGTTGGCCCCTGCCATATAATTACCGGGTTGGCCATATTCCTCTGCCGCGTCTAAACAGCTTTGGTGAATGCTTGTCATGATCGTCCTGAGACGGCCATCCACCTCTTCTCTGGGCCAGCTCAGACGCATGCTGTTCTGGGCCATTTCAAGACCTGACACGGCCACGCCACCCGCATTGGCCGCCTTGCCCGGAGCATATAAGAGTTTATTGTCCAGAAAGACGTTAATGGCTTCAGGATTAGAAGGCATATTGGCCCCTTCACTGACCAGGTATACCCCGTTGTTGACAAGGTTTTGGGCGTCTTTCTCATTTATTTCATTCTGTGTGGCGCTGGGAAATGCGCAGTCGGCCTTGTGGTTCCACAGGGGATTGTAATCCAGAGTCGTATCCACCTCGGTATAAACCGATTCGGAGTACTTATCGATGTATTCACTGATCCTGCCCCGTCTGATATTTTTCAGCCTCTTGACAAAGGCCAGCTTTTCCTCATCAAGTCCCTCTTCATCATAGATATAACCGGAAGAATCGGAAAGGGTAACCACCTTGCCACCCAATTCTATGGCCTTTTCCACCGTAAACTGGGCCACGTTTCCTGAACCTGAAACAAGACAGGTCTTGCCTTCAAGACTGTCGTCCCTGGTGGCTAACATCTCGGAAGCAAAATAGACGGAGCCGTAACCGGTGGCTTCCGGGCGGATAAGACTTCCCCCCCAGCCAAGGCTCTTGCCGGTCAGCACTCCTGTGAATTCGTTGCGCAATCTCTTATACATGCCAAAGAGATAACCGATTTCCCTGGCCCCTACCCCAATATCTCCGGCGGGTATATCCGTGTCCGGGCCGATATGACGGGAGAGTTCGGTCATGAAACTCTGGCAGAACCTCATGACCTCATTATCGGATTTACCTTTGGGATCAAAGTCGGAACCACCCTTACCGCCCCCCATTGAGAGGGTGGTCAGGGCATTCTTAAATACCTGCTCAAATGCCAAAAACTTCAGAATGCTGAGGTTTACCGAAGGATGAAAGCGAAGGCCTCCCTTGTAAGGACCGATCGCGCTGCTCATCTCAATCCTGAAACCACGATTTACATTCACCTGTCCCTGGTCGTCCATCCAGGGGACACGGAACATAATTACCCGTTCGGGCTCCGTTATCCTTTCCAGCACAGCGGATTGACGATATTCGGGATTTCTGTCCAGAACGGGCTGGACCGTTTCCAGGACCTCCTGCACAGCCTGATGAAACTCTTTTTCTCCCGGGTCTCTTGCCTTGATGAATTCTAAAATGTCCGACATAAATAACCTCCTATTTAAATTTTGTTTTTTCCTTATTTGAAATTCGCATGAACTTGAACATTTTTACTACTCGTCAATTATCAATCATGGTTCTTCTCCCAACAAGTTGGGAGAAAGTGGTCCAGGATTCGAGGATCCAAGGGTTCAAGTGCTTGTTTTTTAATGATATTATCAATAAGTCAGGGTTCTCTAAATACAATAACTAATCTTGCTTGATATCCTTAAGCATTACACCTTCAGCTAATACAAGGCTCCGGATAAAGTTGTTTACTTTTCCAGCTTATATTTTCATCTATAGGCGATATATAGATCCTTGACTTAATCTAATGTTGTCTTTCATCCATGGGTTTGTAATTAATAAGTATTTCACTCGAATCCTTGACCCCTTGACCCCTTGAATCCTGATCATCGACCAACTAATTTGGAGATGATCCTCAATCACTAACCCTCAACTCCCAATGATCACACATTGAGATTTCCTACCGTCAATTTTCAGGATCAATGGTTTTTCCAGCCTGACGTGTCTTAAAAAGGTCGTTTCCTGAACAACAGACCGGGAATTCAGCCATTTCCAGTCAAAATGATCTTCTGATTCGGCCCCCTCGGTAACCGTGATATAATGGATACCTAAAGAAGTGATATTCTGAAAAAAATGTGACCCTTGTGAAGGGTCGGCCTTCAACTTTTCATTCCTCAGTTCAATAATGGCACCCACCCCTGAAATATGCCTCCATTGAACCGGAATGCCGAGCCACCTGTCTGCAGAACCCCATCTCCCGGGACCGATTAAGAGATACGGGCGTTTTTCTTTGGTCAAACCACCGTTAATATTCCCGATTTCCTCTGCGATCTGAACAGTGGCTTTGGTATCAAAATCTTCGGGCTTTACAAAAACAATATCCGCGATCTTCTCATTCTTTCCGTTTCCCAGGGCCTGTGTGGAATGACAGATTGCCTTTTCAAACTCCTCGTATGTAATTTCAACTTGAAAACGTTCTTCCTCGGCAACCATCGGTCTGATCTGGAGAAAATTGAAATCGCTTTTGCGTTTTTTGTCCTGGCTCAGGTTCACTGAAAACTCAATCTCAATGGGACATCCCATCCCCTTTCGTCCAAATTCAAGCAAATCAGACAACAACTGGGGCAAGGGAAAGATGTCATATTTCAATACCTGGGCAAATGTCAGTATTTTAGGCCCCTTTATATAACCCGTGTCCCTGATACGGTCCTCTTCGGGCACATAAGTGCTGGCAAGTGTCCTTACGGGAAACTCCTTTTCAGCATCATCCAATTCCCTTTTTTCAAGGTTGGAATCCTTCCATAACCCGGGATCTTCAACACCGTTCTTGATTCTTAAGGCATAAAAGAATCGCTGCGCATTCGTCAGGATGTCCTGCACCGAGGAAAACTGTGGCATGATTTTCGGATACCTGGGAGAGAAGCGCAGGGTCTTTTCTCCTTCAACAACGGTTTTGCCAAAACCTAAGGCTATGTGGGCAATCCCTTCTTCCGATTTCATATGTGATACCGGGTAGAAATTATGGGACTGGGCCACACCGGAAATAGCCGGGTAAAAATAATCCCCGTATTCCTTTCCGGAAACAAGCTGTATGATAACGGCCATTGCCTCCGCCTGGGGTTGGTTGGAAGTGCTTCTGGAAAATGCCTTGGGACCTTCGTAATAGGTGGACGCATAGACCAGCTTTATGGCGGTAATGAGATGCTCAAGACGAACGGATGGATCAGGATGGTTGTTGGGAATCATGTAGGTCTGATAAAGTCCGGCATATGGCTGAAACTGGGCATCTTCCAGCAGGCTTGAAGACCGGATGGACAAGGGTAGCCTGACATGGTCAACAAAGGCCTCCATGTCTTTTACCAGCCATTCCGGCATGTCTGCCTTCAAGAAACCTTCCGTTACTTCTTCATCGGTAAAGCCTTCGCCGGCGAACCCTTCAAGATTGTTCTGTGTCACAAAAGATTCAAACCCGTCAGTGCAGATAACTAAGGTTTTGGGAATTCTAATCTTGATCTCTGAATATTTTTCGTGAATCTCCTGGTTCTGTTCAAGAACCGCGGACATAAATGCCAGCCCCCTCGCCTTACCCCCTAATGAGCCCTGACCGATTTTAACAAAATCCATGATGTATGGATCAAAATTATCTGCCTTGAACCGGGCAACAACTCCTTTTTGACGCAACTTGCGCAGGGCACGGATGTTAGAAATAATATACTGCCGCATTTCAGAGACATCACTGAATTCGGAAGCCCGGACTTCGCGGAATTTTGAGGCAAGGGCTATTTCGGAACGGGCCATTATCCAACTGGAAAAATGATTACGTTCTGCGTGATAGCTAAGGGATTCATCCGGTACCCGGGAAAGCCTGGTTTCAAGTGAACGAAGATCGGAAGCCCGGTCGATTTCCGTCCTGTCCGGCATTCGAAACACAAAATCTCCAAAACCGAGGTGGGTCAGGAAAAAATCGTGTATCTCGGAAAGAAGGTGCGGGGAGTTTTTATCAAGAAACGCGGCCGGAATTTGATTTGCCTTTTCTCTGTTTTTTGGTTGCGAACTGAGTAACAGAAGTGGAACATCAGGTACTTCCTTTTTAATTCTGGAAAGCAAAAGATATCCCGCATCATCATACAATTCATGGTTTCTCGGTAAACGGGCATCTGAAATAATACCGAAGAGGAAGGAGCGGAACTTCTGATAAAGCTCCATGGCCTCCTCATAGCTTGTGGCCAGAAGTATCTTAGGTCTCGCACGCATCGTGATCAGCCTGTGCTCTTCGTTGAGCCCGGCCATGAGTACCGCCTGGGTCTGTCTCACGATCTCTTTATAGATAAGAGGCAGAAAGGACGAGTAATATACCGGGGAATCCTCAACCAGGATAAGGACCCGGACCATTGCCTTTTGAGTGTCGGCATCGACATTGAGGCGGTCTTCAACGTTTTTAACCATGGCCAGAAGAAGATCTGAATTGCCTGACCAGATAAAGATCTTGTCAATCCCTTTGCAATTTTTGTTTTCAGGAAGGGGGTAGATACCTCTCGGACTGTGAGCCAGAAGGATAACAGGAATGTCCGGGTTTGTTTTTTTCACCTTCAAACCCAGAGAAAATGCATCCATTTCCTCTAAATGCGGGGTGGTAAGGACCATATCGAATTTTCTCATGTTCAAAAGTGCTAAGGCATCATATGCCGAAGAGGTCCGTGTCACCCTGGGCGGATGGCTGAGATTCAACCCGCTGTACTCATTTATGATCCTTGATGCGAGACTCCCGTCTTCCTCCATTATAAAGGCGTCATAGGGGCTGGAAACCAGCAGGATCTCCCTCACCTTTGTTGACATCAGTTCGTGGTAGAGCTTGAAACGGGCATAGAATTCCATTGGGAGGTCACCATTTTTCAAGTCCTCATTGCCTCCTCCCGGAATAGCTCTATTGGGTAGATGTTCTGTGGGAAATGTGTCGATCATTTCATGTAAGATCCGTAAATACTCAGGTTGTCAGGTTCACGGTTGACTGCCTTAAACCGTGAAACCTTGAACCTGAGCAGTTAAGTATCAGGAATCTATTATCCCGAGGGCCTCTTCCCTGTATGCGTCCATTACATACGGAATGCCTGTAATTTTTGCGCATTCTTCGGTAAGGGAGAAAATATCTTTCCTGCTGATATATTGAACCTCCCAGTTCCTGGATCCGGCCATTAATTGCTGGAGCCCCACCTTGATTTTATCCGTAGCACTGAATATGCCGACAGCGCCCAAGGGAAGCTTGTCCGCTTCGGCCCCGTACTTTTCCTTCAGTACTTCGTAGTTCATGAAGATTTCCTCTTTGGTAGAACCAAATCTTGAAACGGTCGAGGGGAGGCCCCCGTCTTCACCTCTCAGCCATTTTTCAGTGTTTTTCCCTACCATGCCCGGAATCATCAGGGCCCGGCCCATGCATACGGCCTTGCAGTAAGGGGCACCCAGGGCCAAGGCCTTAAATACGTGATCCTCTGCTGAAAAACCGCCCGCAAAGGCTATATCCGGAACCCATAAACCCCTCTTGGCCAAACGATCACACATCTCATACGCCATGGAATGCAGATAGATGGAGGGTATGCCCCACTCGCTCATCATCCTCCAGGGGCTCATGCCCGTCCCGCCCGGCGCGCCGTCTATGGTCAGAAGATCGATTTTGGCGTCGCTGGACCAGCGGATGGCCATGGCCAGTTCCCTCATGGGGTAAGCGCCTGTCTTGAGCGTTATGCGTTTGGCGCCTAATTTGCGGATCCTTTCCACTTCGTTCATAAAGCCTTCCTGATCAATGAATCCAAGACGCGAATGGCGCTCGAATTGTTTCAGGGGACCTGCCTTGAAGGCTGCCTGGAAAGCGGGATCTTCCGGGTCCGGGGTTACTATATAGCCCCGCCTTTTAAGCTCAATGGCCCGGTCCAAGGAGTTCACCTTGATCTCTCCACCGATACACTTGGCGCCCTGGCCCCATTTCAATTCAATTGTCTCTACCCCGAGTTTATCTATGACGTATTCAGCGACACCGTTGCGGGTATCCTCCACGTTCATCTGCACAAGGATATCCCCATAACCTTCGTGGTAGCGCCTGTATTCTTTTATGCGGCGGTCCATCTCCGGGGATTTTTTTACCAGGCCATTACTGTCAAACTCCAACTCGGGATCAATACCGCATACATTTTCGCCGCAAACAAGGGTGATGCCGCTTATGGCGGCCCCTATTGCAAAATGCTCCCAGTTCTTTCGCGCGATATCCGTGCTGCCTAAGGCACCGGTGAATATGGGCACCTTCATCTTCACCTTTTCGCCTGCGCCAAAGGAGGTTTCCGTATTGACCGCGGGAAAAGTTGCCTTGTCCGGGTCCGCGTCCACCCCTTTTGCTCCAAGTGCGTACCCCATAATATTCAAATGCGAATAATCAACCGGGTAGTCTTTGTCCGCGCCCGCGGTGACACTGCCGAACGGTTCGGGATAAAGGAGTTCCCTGCCGCGGAAAGTGGTCCTGAACATATCGCAGTTCCCTTTGCATCCGTCGATACATCTGCTGCATATACCGGACTGGGGGGCAACATCCCGTGAGCGGTTCTTGGTCTGAAGTGCTTCGTTTGCATTTGGTCTTTGCAGGTTCATAATTAATATCCTCCTTGCCGTAATTTGGCATAAAAAAAAGCGTCTTCCCTAGACGGGTTAAAGACGCCTTTGTCTGTTTTTAATAGAAAATCCTTCGCACGCCTTTGTGCGGAGTTTTATTGCAGCTTCAAATTGAAGTCATTTATTTAGCCACACTTATCAACCCTGTCAAGTTTTTTTTACTCAAAAAATGAAAATGTTTTAAGCATGACCGAAAAATTTCAGCCCAGGTTCAATTCCCGATGTTCACTTCCACAATGTTCTGGCTCGCGATGATATGTTCAGCGTCATGTGCCTTTACAAGGACGTGCATCAGTCCAAGCACCTCATAACCCCCGTCTTCCAAATTGGAGGTGTCCCATTTAACGGGAAAATTTTCCTCTCTATCTTCGGATTCTCCGATTTTTATCCAGGTTCCCGTATTTTTCTTCCGGTAATACCAGGGATTGGTGATCTTTAAGACGGCGCCTGATATGCCCAGAGCTTCCAGTTCCTTATGAAGCAAGTCCTCATCGAAATCTTCCCGCAATCGAACAATTCCGGAAAAATTTTTCATGCTCTTCGAAGGAACAATAAAATGTGGACCCCATTCAAATGACATAACAACCTCCTTATCTAAATACAATGCGTTAATAAAACCAAATATCCTTTCAGAAAAGTTAGTTCCTTTATATCACATCCAGGCCTTTGCAGACAATCAGAAGATAGGGTATGGGGGATTTTCCGGTGCCCCAACTTTTTGAGGATACGCAATTGCAGGACCTTATCAATTGGGACGGCTACTTGGAATAACGGGGAAGTGTGATATCAAATTTCATCAGAGAGAAGGATGGCCTCGGCCACGTTACGTATTGATTTTCTGGAATCCATGCTGCGTTTCTGAATCCAGCGGTGGGCCTCATCCCCTTGCATGTTGCGTTTGCGCATGAGAATCTCTTTTGCCCGTTCCACTAATTTACGAGTCTCCAGTTCTTCCTGGATAACCTTTGTCTTCACCATGAGTTCAGTGTTAAGGATTGCGACGGCCGCCTGGTTGGCTACGGCCGTTACGAGGTTTATCTCTGTCTCGGAAAAATCGTGAGGTTCGGCGGTGAAACAGTTGAGCACCCCTATGACCTTTTCACGTTTTACCCTCAGGGGTACGCTGAGCATGGATACCAGGCCGAGCTTTTTTGCCATTTCCTTTTCCTTGAACCTGGGTTCCTTTAAGACATCCTTGATAACAAGCGGTTGATTGTGGGTGGCCACAAATCCCACAACCCCTTCCACCCTGCCCAGAGAACGGTCCTTCACATATTCCGGGTCAATGGCCTGGGTGGCCTTTAACCGAATTTTTTTCGGGTTTTCGCTTTCGTCAACAAGCCACAAAGAACATATTTCAAGACCCGTCACTTTTGCCATGACCATTACAATCAGCTTAAGAATATCCTCAAGATACTGCTCGGAAGTAATGGCACTGCCGATATCCATGAGTGCCTTGATGTATTTATCGTAGGTTTCAGGAGTTATCTTTTCCATGTTATAATCTGAGGTCTGAGTTTTTGATGATGTTATCTTAGCCAACAACAGAGTCTTTTTCAATACAAAATAAAAAGTCCCAAACAGGATAACCTGGGAATCGGCTGACAACCGGAGGTGAGATGGAATTTTTCCCTAAGGGCGGGCACGATGGCCCGCCCGGAAAGGTTGGCTTAGGTCAAGAGGATTAGGGATAGGGGATGAGGCAAAAGTATACTTAGCGCTAACATTCTAAAACATAAAAAGCTGGTGACTATCAGGGTTTTTCCCGAAACAGGTGATGTCATCGATCTTATCCAGCACAGGTCCCCTTGAGAGGGCATAAAGAGTCCTTTCAATTCCAATACCGCCTCCAAACGTTTCAGGAAATGTGGGGCGGCCCTGTTCATCCTTTCTGGCGGTCATCATCAAAAACGGGCCATACCCCCCCAATTCATCGATGTTTTTAATGTTTCCTTCATATATGACCGGCCTGGCCGGAATAATTCCGTTATCCAGCAACCTTTCAACTATGGCTTCATACAACCATTCCCGCACGGCGCCGGACAGGATCTCCAGGGCCGGGGACTGCTTTCCCGTATCCCTTATAATGCTCTTGGCACAGATGTCATAGTTATAAATCATGTCCGAGCTGACCTCTGACAGAGAAACTTTTCCCTCCGGCTTTAAATAGGGATAGACCAGATCGTAGTTTTCTCTCAAGAGTCCAGTGACCCAGAAGAACTGATCCTTGATCTCTTCTCCAAGCTTGACCTCGTATCCGGGACCATACTTCTTTTTGGCTTTGTCACAGGCAAATCGGGGAAAGGGTTTTTGAGGCACCTCAATAGCCACTCCGAGCGTCTTTAAATCGTCCTCATTTTTCTCCACCAGACGGGTCATGGCATGGATTATCAACCGTTCAAACAGATCCATCACCTTTTCCATATCCTCGTTAAGGATCTTTGTTACCTTCTCCGGTTCCTTGAGATAAGTCTCCAGGTCAATTTCACGGTTTCTCCTCAATTCAAGGTCCATCTGGCTGAAATCGATCAGATACTTGCCCCTCTGAACGCGATCGGGGCTTTCGATTTCGAGTCTGATGTTGGGCGAATCAACAAAAACACCTTTGATCTTAGGGTGATGGCATGCCAGAAACTTGGAGTAGATCATGCTGTGGGTCATGACATAGAGCTGGCCCTTGTAATGGATATTCGGTACGTACTCCACATCATGGGCCAAGGGATCGGTCACCGGGCTCATCTGTATCCGTTCCAGGTTAAACAGCCCCTCATCGGCCAAAAACTGGTGCATTGCAGTCACAAAGGTCGTGCGTAGCGACATGGCCGCATAAAGAGTGTCCCCCACCCATTTCCGGGCATAATACTTATCCAGGTATTCTTCCAGGCTCGATCCGGCCTCTTTGAGGGCGGCCTGAAAACCGAACAGACTCTGGCCGATTGTGGACATGGTTTCATCTTTCATGGTTATCTTTATCTCCCCGTATTAAATTGAGCATTTGAGCTGTCAGTTGTTTTCATGGGTTCGATCCGACACTCGAATCAACCTGAGTGCCGGATTCAAATCATGCCGATGGAAATTACAGTATCGGTAAATACTTATCAAGCTCGAACCGGCTTACGTGTGTCCTGTACTGATCCCATTCGATCTTCTTGTTTTCAATAAATTTATCAAAAATGTGATCGCCCAGGACTTTCCTCACCAACTCGCTTTTCTCCGCTTCCAGGATGGCCGCGTAGAGATTCCCCGGAAGGTCGGTAATGCCGTGGGCTTTTCTTTCTGCGGGATTCATCTCAAAGATATCCTCTTCAATGGGATCGGGTAATTCATACTTCTTCTCAATCCCTTCCATACCCGCGCCCAACATCCCGGCAAATGCGAGATAGGGATTGCAGGCCGGGTCCGGGGATCGGAACTCCATTCGGGTCGCCGCCTCTTTACCGGGCTTGTACAT
>DAOUXC010000272.1 GCA_030666795.1 Desulfobacteraceae bacterium | reverse complement strand
GATTGCTTCAGGGGTTTAAAGGATTACGTGGCAGCTATCGAGGCATGGCGTATGGCCATGCAGTACGGCATGAAACCGAGAATTGCCTTAACCAGAATCGGTGACGCCTATTTGAGCCTGAACGACTATGAGCAGGCCGAGATACACTATAAAAAGGCATTGGACCTCGGCTATGACAAGTATGCCTATCTCGGAATGGCAAAGATCCATGCCAGGAAAAATCAACCGGATGAGGCCTCGAAAATATTTTCATCGTTGTTTGAAAAAATGCCCGGTGATTCGCGTGTTGCCGCTGAATATAAAGGAATTACCGGGAAGGAGTTTTCTCAATGAAAGTCAAAAATGTTTGTGCCTTTGTTTGTGCGATTTGTGTGTTTTTCCTGACAACTTCACTTTTATTCGCTGAAAGTGAATCCCGGAAAACGCCGTCAGCATATTTTCCAAAAGATCAATATAAATTTGATCAGGTCCTTGAGGGCAACAATGTCATACATGATCTCGTAGTCCGGAATAAGGGTAACGCGCTGCTTGAAATAAAAGGAATCGAAACCGCCTGAGGTTGCACGGCGGTCTCTTTTACGAGACAGATCCCTCCCGGTGGAGAGGGAAAAATCAGGATAAAAATAAGCACGGAAGGGTATGGCGGGCAGACATTGAGGGAAAAAATCGTTGTCCGGACCAATGACCCTGACAAGCCGGATCACAAGCTTGTGGTTTTCGGCAGTGTTGAAAAATTTGTAAACATAAGGCCGGGGGCTGTCCTGCTGAGCGGTCTTGCGGGAAAAGAGATAGAGGTGCTGGTGCGCATCATTCCCGAGGATAAATATCCTTTCGAGATAGTCGGGACCAGTTTGATACGGGGAAAATACGTGCGTTGCGAGTTGAAAGAAATTGACGCGTCAGAAGGGGGAGGGTATTCACTGAGCGTTCTGAACCTGAGAAATAAAAGAGGCCGGTATTCGGACCTGATCACTCTTAAGACAACCAGTAAGATCCGGCCTGAGATCAAGATCAAAGTCTACGGCAATATTTTTTCAAACGAGCCCCGGAAGTCAAAGCCTTGAAAAAAAACACCTATCCTCCCACTTACCTTGCCTGGATAATCTGGGGTCTTGGCGCGGCCTTGTATTTTACGGGTTTCTACCAGCGTGTCGCCCCCGCGGTAATGACCGATCAATTGATGACCGATTTTAATATCGGTGCCGCGGCCCTGGGCAATTTTTCGGCCTTTTACTTTTACAGCTACTTCGTCATGCAGGTGCCAACAGGCATTCTCGCGGATTACTGGGGCCCGCGGAAACTTCTTGCCGCGGGCTGTCTGGTCGCGGCCTTGGGGACCTTACTTTTTGCCTGGGCGCCTACTATCGTTTTTGCCAACCTTGGCAGACTGCTCATCGGTGGTTCGGTGGGTGTCGCTTACGTGGCTCTCCTCAAAATCGCCACAAACTGGTTCGCGCCGAATCGCTTTGCAATGGCGAGCGGTCTGGCGCTCTTAATCGGTATTTGCGGGGCCGTATGCGCGGGTGTGCCGCTGCGGTTTTTAGCAGATCTTTTCGGATGGCGGCCGGTCATGTTTGTTTCGGCGGCCGCGACCCTGGCATTAACCATCGCGATCTGGCTTTTTGTGCGTGATGATCCCGCTGAAAAGGGCTACAAGAGCTTTGCCCCGGACGCGTCACACGCGCCCCGTTATTCACCTTTGTCGGTGCTCAAAGGTCTGGGCACGGTTTTTCGTTACAAAAACACCTGGCTTTTGAGCCTCGCGCCAAGCGGCCTTGTGGGTCCTGTACTGGCGTTTTCCGGGTTGTGGGGGGTCCCGTTTCTCGCCACACATTACGGATTATCCCCTTCCCAAAGCGCTGCCATAACATCGACCCTTCTGGTGGCCTGGGCCCTTGCAGGACCTGTTATGGGGGCCCTGTCGGACAGGATCGGCCGCAGAAGGCCTCTCTATCTGGCAGGGAGCATTATCGCGAGTATCGGATGGGCCGTGCTTCTCTACATTCCGGGGATCCCGATCTGGATCCTGATATGCCTCGTCATCGTCATAGGATTTGCCTCAGGCGTTATAATAATCGGGTTTGCCTTTGTCAAAGAATCGGTCCCTCCATCCCTGGCAGGCACCGTGTCGGGTGTGTGCAATATGGGCGTTATGTCAGGCCCCATGATCCTTCAACCGTTAATCGGCTGGATCCTTGAAAGGAACTGGGATGGTGTAGTGGAAAACGGGGTTCAGATATATGACCTGAACGCGTACCGTTCAGGGTTTGGACTGATGATCGCCTGGTCTGTTATCGCGATCGTGCTCATGTCGTTTACAACCGAGACCCGCTGCCGGCAGATGGTTGAATAGTTTGCTTGTACTTCTTTTCCGTTGATATCTGGTGCGTTGGATTTTTGTTTCAAAAATCACAAATTTCAAGCACCAAATAACAAACAAATCTCAAATTCCAGTATTCAATGACCAAAACCGGAGCAAAAAACGAACATCCAACATCGAACATCGAACGTCCAACGTCGAATTGGGGTACTCCTTCGGTGTTTCAATTTTATTAAAGAATCGGAGCGAAGCGACACCCACATTCGATACAGCTCATGACCTGAAAAACAAAACTTTTTTTGACATCTGAATCATTAGCGAATATTCAATTTGGAGGTGTGCCATGGATTATGAGACCATTGAATTTCTTGAAGACGGCTATGTCGGTATTATCAGGCTCAATCGTCCGGAGCGCATGAATGCGGTTATTGAAGAGATGTATCTGGAGATTCTGGATGTGCTTGAGCTTGTACGTTTCGATGAGTCGATTCGTGCTCTCATCCTTACCGGGTCGGTCCTAAAAAGGGGGGATGTCGAAAAGCAGGCGTTCTGCGCAGGGGCGGATTTGAAAAAACATGCCAGCGGCGAGCGAACACACGCGCAAAAGCGGGAATACATCCTTCTGGCACATGAGACAACAAAAAGAATTTACGAGTTTCCGAAACCGATAATTGCGGCGGTCAACGGCCCGGCAAGGGGCGCGGGTTCCGAGATGGCAATGAACTGCGATTTCGTTTTCATGGCAAAAGAGGCAAACATCGCTTTTCCGGAAACCGGGTTGGGTACGTTTGTGGGCGGAGGTGTCACATATCATCTTCCCAGGATCGTAGGGTTGCCTAAGGCAAAGGAACTGGTTTACTCGGGAAGGGTTGTTGACGGGAAAACCGCTGTGGAATTAGGGCTGGCCCTAAGTTGCTATAAAATCGAAGAACTCTTAGAGGAGACAAAGACATTCGCTAAGGCCCTGACCGAGAGGGCCCCCGTTTCCATGGGTCTGGCAAAGAAGCGACTCCAGCAGTCACCGGCCCTGGATATTGAAACGGTGGTACACCTGGAGGCAGAGGCAATACTGACATGCATGGACACGGAAGACTGGCATGAGGGGATCCGTTCCTTCAATGAGAAACGAAAACCCGAGTATAAAGGAAAATAATATGGACCTCAAAAGGATATTCAAGGCAGAGTCAGTGGCGATCATAGGGGCTTCGCGGGACGAAAGAAAGCGTGGATATCAGGCCATAAAAACCCTTTTGAATGAAAAGTATGAGGGAAAAATATACCCTGTCAACCCTCGAGGGGGGAGCGTCCTGGGGATGAGATGTTACGCGAGCATTCTCGATATTGATGATCCCGTTGATATCGCCCTGATTACTACACCCGCCGGGACCATCCCATCTGTTCTCAAAGATTGCGGAAGAAAAGGTGTGGCAGGGTCCGTTATTATTGCGGGCGGGTTCGGAGAATTAGGTAAAAAGGGAAAGAAACTTGAGAAGGAAATTATCGAGACCGCACAGCGCAACAATGTTCGCATCATAGGACCAAATACCTCGGGGATGATCAATGTCCTGGAAAATTTAAACCTTGTTGGTCTAAAAGACGTTCCCAGGGGAGATATCGCGCTGCTCACCCAGAGCGGGAACATTGCGCTGCACCTGATCACCGAGGCCCAACTCAAGAGCCAGAAGGGTTTTTCTTACTATGTGGGAGTGGGCAATGAGGCGGATTTAAAGTTCCATGAGTATCTCGAGTTTTTCACGAACGACCCGAATACCAGGGCAATCCTGATGTATGTGGAGGGCCTTAGGGAAGGGCGTAAATTTCTCCAGCAGGCATATAAGACAACAGAGAAAAAGCCGATTATCCTTCTGAAAAGCGGCCGTTCTTCCACGGGAAGTCAATCCGCGGGTTCACATACGGGTGCGCTTGCGGGGATATCAGAGGTGGCACAAAGCGCTTTTGAGCGTGCGGGAATCATTACCATTGAAAATCCCGACGAACTTTTCCCTGCCGCGGAGACCCTTTCAAGCCTTCCGCCCATATACAATAACAGTATAGCCATTTTTGCGGATGGCGGCGGACATGCCACTATTGCCGCGGATCTGCTCACAGACCACGGAGTGAAAATGCCAATGCTGGGCAAGAAGACTCAGGAACGGCTCAAAGAACTGCTGCCGGCCAATGCCTCTGTGCGTAACCCTATTGATGTGGCAGGAGGTGCTGACGCGAACCCGGCCATCTTTGCGGACTGCGCGCAGATAATTCTGGAAGATGATCGTATCGGGGGTCTTCTCATTGCGGGTCTGTTCGGCGGTTACGGCATAAGGTTTGCCGAAAAGCTCAAGTTCATGGAGGAAGATGCGGCCCACAGGATGGGCAAACTCATCAAGCAGACCGGGAAACCCATTGTGCTGCACAGCCTCTACAATTTTGCAAAACCGCATTCCCTGGATCTTTTGAGATACTATGATATCCCGGTGTATGACTCTTTAGACGTTTCATGCAAGTGTATCGCGGTGCTGTGTCAGTACGGTCATAAACTCGAGGTTCCTCACAGAAAGGCAAATTTTGTATTTAAATGGGGTGCCAGGGCCAAGAACGAGGGAGAGGACATTATTGAGAATGCCTTAAAGGAGGGAAGGCGTGTGCTCCTGGAGCATGAGGGCAAGGAACTGCTCAAGCTCCACGGCGCCCCCGTATCTCTGGATCGGCTGGCCAAGAATGCCGATGAGGCCGTCAAGATTGCAAAACATATAGGCGGAAAGGTTGTGCTGAAGATAGTATCGCCTGATATCCTTCACAAGACAGACGCGGGCGGGGTCAAGCTCAACCTCAAGAAAGGAAATGAGATCAGGACCGCGTTCAATGAGATTATTGAAAGTGCCAGGCTCTATAATAAGAAGGCGGATATAAAGGGCTGTATTGTCTCCCGAATGGCGGGCGAAGGTGTTGAGGTGATCATCGGCACGAAAATCGACGAT
>DAOUXC010000175.1 GCA_030666795.1 Desulfobacteraceae bacterium | reverse complement strand
GTTATGAGACAACGGATTCTGAAGCTTTACGGTCTTGAAGAGCCGAGGCTTGCGCAGATCTTCAAACAACTACAGGGGAAGACTGGAGATATTGTCTTGGGATTTTATCCCCGCTTTCCTGAAAACCACATTACATTAAGCCTGCGCGGCGAGAGCGAACCGGCGGTCGTTAAGGAACTGGACCGGGTTGAAGGTGAGATCAGACGCATCGTGGGGCCTTATATTTTTGCAACTGAAAATGAAAGAATGGAAGAGGTGGTCGGCCGAATGCTCATGGAAAAAAACATGACCATCTCTGTTGCCGAATCCTGTACAGGGGGTCTTATCGGGCACAGGCTGACGAATGTGCCGGGCTGTTCAATATATTTTCTGGGTGGTGTAATAGTATACAGCAATCAATCCAAGATAGACCTCCTTCATGTCCGTCCTGAAACCCTTGAAAAATACGGTGCGGTCAGTGACAGGACGGTAAAAGAAATGACCCGTGGTATGAGGGAAAACAGCAAAACCGATCTGGCCTTAGCCGTAACCGGCATTGCCGGGCCCGACGGTGGCACTAAGGAAAAACCCGTGGGAACGGTTCACGTGGGACTTGCCGCCGGGAACGATATTTTTTCAGGGAAATATCGCTTCTGGGGAAACCGGCACCAGGTAAAATTAAATACTTCAATGATGGCCCTGGACTATGTTAGAAGATACCTTAATGGAGATCCGTTCCTTCCTGGCATTTGAGCTGCCCTCTGAGATCATGGGCGTTATTTCTCATGCATCCGGGGATATGAAAAATACTCCCCTGAACGTGCGATGGCTCAAGCCTGGCAATATACACCTGACAATGGTATTTATGGGGAATGTGCCAAGAGGGCACCTCGAACCCATAGGCCGGGCAACCGCAGATATATGCCGCCGGTATGGGCCTTTTAGTGTCTTTTTAGATGGTACAGGGGTTTTTGGAAGCAGACGAAACCCGAGAGTACTGTGGGCCGGGCTGAACGGTGATCTTGAGAGGATGTCCCGTTTCAGGGATGAATTGCAGAAAGACCTGGCGCCATTTGGCATCAAGCAGGAAAGGCGGCGGTTCAAGCCCCACCTGACCTTTGGAAAATTCAGAAAGGGTGCGAGAACCGGTTCAGATCTGGATGAGCTTTTGTCTCGGTATCAGGACCTGGCAAGCCCCGCATGTGCCCTTAATGAACTGGTTTTGTTCAAGAGTGATTTGAAGCCTGGCGGGGCCGTCTATACCAGGCTGAACGCGTGGCCCCTGTCTGGAAGGGATTGAAAGATATTTAGTGTCCACCCAGAAATGGCCCTTTTCCGCAATCTCAGCGTCGATCGGCGGGCTTGGTTGTGCGGCGTACCAAATGTACGCCTCCGTCCAACCCCTTGATTTCCTTGATCTTGCGAAAAATTACTCATTTCTGAATCGGACACAGGCCAGCGTTCCTTATTAAGTTTAAGGATGGGCACTATTTAATTTGTATTCACTCAGGCATTTGTTTTCTTTGACAGGTAAATTAAAATATATATCCTGTTTGAGAAAGTTTGCTATGGGTTTGCAGCGACGCTGTTTGCTTTGCCCGATACGGGCAGGCCAAGGCCTGCCCGTACAAAAAAAACTTTTTACGCCTTAGTTGTCTGAGTTATTGAAAAAATGAATATTGTCGTAGCTCAGGATTCATAATAGGATATACAGAAAAAAACCTTGATTATCCTGTTGATCCTGTCCAAAAAATACCAGTTACTCCAATTTTAGTTCATTTATAAGGATGGGGAGGAGAGACCTATGGATAGAGACGGTGCAGTCGAACAGGCCATTTCTCAGATAGAGAGACAGTTTGGCCGGGGTTCCATAATGAAGATGGGAGATGAAAAGGTCATAGACGTACCGGCCATCTCCACGGGATCTCTTGCCCTGGATCTCGCGCTCGGCGTCGGCGGTGTGCCAAGGGGGAGAGTCCTGGAGATATTTGGGCCCGAGTCTTCGGGAAAAACCACCTTGGCTCTTCATATAGCTGCCGAAGCCCAGGCAAAGGACGGTATGGTCGCCTTTGTCGATGCCGAGCACGCCCTTGACGTGGGCTATGCCAGAAATCTGGGCGTGGACGTGGACAGCCTTTTGGTCTCCCAGCCCGATACAGGGGAGCAGGCATTGGATATTGCGGAAATCTTAGTCAGGAGCGGCGCCATTGATGTCCTTGTCGTTGATTCCGTGGCAGCTCTCGTACCAAGGGCGGAGATTGAAGGTGAAATGGGCGACCACCATGTGGGCCTGCAGGCCAGGCTCATGTCCCAGGCCATGAGGAAGCTCACGGCAGCCATTAGCAAATCAATGACCTGCGTCATATTTATCAACCAGATCAGGATGAAAATCGGCGTCATGTTCGGTAGTCCCGAAACCACCACTGGCGGAAATGCCCTTAAATTTTATGCGACCCAGCGTCTGGATATTCGAAGGATCGGCGCCATCAAAGAGGGCGATCAGGTCGTGGGCAACAGGACCAGGGTCAAGGTTGTAAAAAACAAGATTGCACCGCCTTTCAAGGATGCTGAGTTTGATATCATTTACGGGGAAGGAATCTCCAGGGAGGGCGATATACTCGATCTCGGGGCCTCCCTTGGTATCGTTGAAAAAAGCGGTGCATGGTACTCTTTTGGAGATGAGAGGATCGGCCAGGGCAGGCAAAATGTGAAGCGTTTTTTGGCCGAAAACACTGATATCAGAGATAAGATAGCTGACCTTGTCCGCGAAAAAATCGGGCTTAAAAATGTTAAGGAAGAACCCGTGAAAGACCGGAAGGAAGCATCAAAAAAGTAAAGAACCATTCACGGGTTCACAGGCCAGAAGTTCACAGATTCATGGTTCAGGTCCTGAAATCAAAGACATTTAACACTGAACGATGAGCTCTAAACCTCTGAACGTTTACAAAATAAATTACCAGACATACGGACTCGACAATGAATTCCAGAGAGATCAGACAAAAATTTTTGGACTATTTCAAGGCGCATGGCCATGAAATTGTGGAAAGCGCTTCATTGATTCCCAAGGATGATCCCACCCTGTTGTTTACCAATGCGGGAATGGTCCCCTTTAAGAGGCTTTTTCTCGGGGAGGAAAAAAGGGGCTATACCAGGGCCGCATCATCCCAGAAATGCGTGCGGGCGGGAGGTAAGCACAATGACCTTGAAAATGTGGGCTACACGCCCAGGCACCATACTTTTTTTGAAATGCTCGGGAATTTTTCTTTTGGCGACTACTTCAAAGAAGAGGCCATAATTCGGGCATGGGAATTGCTTACCGAGGTTTATGGCCTGCCCGCAGACAGGTTGCATGTCTCTGTTTACCGTGACGATGATGAGGCATACAGGTTATGGGAGGACAAAATAGGGGTTCCGACTGAAAGAATCGTGCGTTTGGGCGAAAAGGATAACTTCTGGGCCATGGGAGATACGGGCCCCTGCGGTCCCTGCTCTGAAATCCATATTGATCAGGGTCCGTCTCTGGGATGCGGCAGGCCGAACTGCGCGCCCGGATGTGACTGCGATCGGTATCTCGAAATATGGAACCTTGTCTTTACCCAGTTTGACCGGGGTGCGGACGGGAAGCTGACGCCGCTACCCAAACCGAACATTGACACGGGCATGGGTCTCGAGAGATTGTGCGCGGTGGTTCAGGGGGTGAGCACAAATTATGACTCTGATCTATTTAAAGACCTGATCTGTTATATAGAAGACCTCTCCGAAAAGAAATACGCGCAAGACAAAAAACAGAATGTGGCATTCAGGGTCATTGCCGATCATGCCCGTGCAACAGCATTTTTGATCGGTGACGGCATACTGCCGTCAAATGAAGGCAGGGGGTATGTCCTGAGACGTATCATCCGCAGGGCCATCCGCTTCGGTCAGGTCCTTGAACTGAAAGATTCCTTTCTGCGGCCCGTTTGCTCCAAGGTCATTGAACTCATGGGCCGGGACTATGAAGATCTTGTGCGATCAAAAAGCTTCATCGAAGGTGTTGTAAATAATGAGGAAAAACGATTTGCCGACACCCTCCATTACAGTATGAAAGTGCTGGATGAAGAGATCGAAAAATTGAAGGCCGAAAAGAGCGATATTATTCCCGGTGATATGGCCTTTAAGCTCTATGATACCTATGGCCTTTCAGTGGATATCGTGGAGGATGTGGCCCGTGACGAAAACCTCCGAGTGGACATGGAAGGGTTTGATCATGCCATGTCGAAACAGAGGACCCAGTCACAGGAGTCATGGAAGGGAAGCGGCGAAGAAGATATACCTGAAGCATTTCGAGGCCTGATGGCACGCGGCATTTCCAGCCGTTTTTTGGGCTACAAAACCCTTGATTCGGAAGCAAAGATCCTGGCAGTGCTCGCGGAGGGAAAAGAAACCCGCATAACAGAAAAGGGGGCGAAGGCCGAAGTGGTCTTGGATCAGACCCCTTTTTACGGCGAGGCCGGCGGACAGGCAGGTGACACAGGCCGGATCACAAATGAGGACATGAGTTTTCGCGTTACAAATACCCTTAAATACAGCCAGGATCTTATTGTTCACAAAGGCCATTTGGAAACGGGAAGTCTGTCTGCCGGCGATCAAGTGGAAATCCGGGTCGACAAAGACAAAAGAAAGGCCACCTCCCTCAACCACACGGCCACCCATCTCCTTCATGCGGCCCTGCGGGAGGTCTTGGGGGACCATGTAAAGCAGGCAGGATCATTGGTTTCTCCGGACAGGCTTCGCTTTGACTTCAGTCATTTTACCCAGGTATCCCCGGACGCGTTAAGAGAAGTCGAGTATATAGTTAACAGACACACTCGCGAGAACCTGCAGCTTGAGACAAATGAGATGTCCAAGGAAGAGGCCATGAAAACCGGGGCAATGGCCATTTTTGAAGAAAGATACGGCGAGACGGTTCGACTTGTGCGTATAGGTGATGGTACCAGCATGGAGCTGTGCGGCGGCACCCATACGGAACGAACCGGTGATATCGGCCTTTTTCGCATAATAAGCGAAAGCGCGGTTGCATCAAATGTGCGCAGGATAGAGGCGCGGACCGGGGAGGCGGCCCTTCGCTATGATCAGGAACAGGAAAAAGAACTGAAACTTGTTGCAACACTTTTAAAGACGGCCCCCGACAAGACGGGGGAACGACTTGAACGGCTTTTAAAGGAGAACAAAGAAAAAGACAGGGAACTTGAATCCCTTAAGGCAAAACTCCTCTCCAAAAAATCGGAAGACTTTCTCTTAAAGGTCAAAGAGATCGGGGGTGTTAAGGTCGTGGCCCTGGAAACAGAGGCCGTTTCTCCCAAAGAGCTTCGGGAATCGGCTGACAGAATAAGGGACAAGTTAGGCTCCGGCGTTGTCCTTTTGGGTGCCAGAAATGAAGGCAAAGCCATGCTGATTTGCTTGGTCACCAAAGACCTGGTTGAACGATTCAAGGCAGGAGATATCATCAGCCGGTTGTCGGTTATCGTGGGAGGAAAGGGTGGTGGTCGGCCGGATATGGCCCAGGGAGGGGGGGGCAAACCTGAAGAGTTAGGGAAAGCCCTTGAGGCCCTTGATGACATAATCAAAGAAAATTAAGGAGTGTCCCTCCATTAATCTAACTTCAGACACTATGAGTTTCCAATTCATAAAGGTGCAATTTTTCGTAAGGTCAAGGAAAACAAGGGTTTGCGCGGAGACGTACTGTAGTACGTCGCACAAGGAATCCCGCGGTTTGACGCGGAGATTGCGGAAAAGGGCCATTTATGGATGGAAACTAACTAATCCCCCCACCAGCTAAAAGGATTTAGCTTTTTCAACCAGGAAGACCCCTTTTTCTTCCTCGGCTCCTCCTGTTCTTCGGGCTCCTCAGGCATTCTTTCCTTGCATTTACTCAAGTATTCAAGCGCCTCGTGATATTGGCCGAGATCCGGATAGTTTTTGACAAGATATCGATACCGGTCCATGGCAGCCCGGTATTTCTTCATCTTGAAGTAATAGTGGGCAACATACAGTTCATACTCGGCCAGGCTTATATAGCACTCCCGGATCCTGGTGAGTGCCATTGTAGCATATTTACTTTTCGGAAATCGCTTGATCAGCCTTTCGAAATCCTCTTTGGCCTTGTAGGTGTGCGATTGATCTCTGTCAATGGTACTGACCTGCTTGAACTGCGACATCCCTTTTCGATACATGACATACGGAATATTGGGATTTTTGGGGTGAAGCCTTTCAAAATCATAATAGGAATCGTAGGCCTGCTCGTATTCCTTACCATTGTAAAGCGAGTCGGCCATCTTCAGCTCAGCCTCAATAGCGAACTTGCTGTAAGGATATCTGTCCTTAATCTTCCCAAATGCCTCGGTGGCCGACTTGTAATACCCTTTCTCAAGGCTCTCCCTGCCCTCGCTCATAAGCTGGGTCGGGAGTTCCTCTTCCTCTTCAGATCCGAACCACCGATCCCACAGGGCGCAGCCGCTTGAAAGAAAAGTTATGATCGTTCCGACGATAAACCACTTCGCTATGATACTGGCTTTGCCCATATCGCAATTCCCATTAAACACAGAAAATTTATTCATTATGCCTTATTGTTATTGAAATATAATTAATTATACATAAAAGTTCAACAATTATCAACCTTTATTTTGAAAAATCTGATCAATACTTGGGGGATACCGATTGTGACAATCCCCTATTTAGTGCCCATTCATAAATGAATGGAAGGCACTATGAAGTTTCCAATTCAGAAATGAGGAATTTTTCGCAAGGTCAAGGAAATCAGGGAATTATGCGTCCCGCCTTAGAAAACGGGAACAATTAATTCCGCAGATTGACACTGACCTGTCCCGCAGCAGGCGGGAGATTGCGGAAAAGGGCTATTTCTGGATGGAACCTATTAAAAACCCTCGATATATTTCTCGGCCGCAAAAGCTGCAGTGGCGCCTTCGCCCACGGCCGTAGAGATCTGCCAGAGAAGTTTGGATCGAATATCTCCCGCTGCAAATACTCCCTTTAAAGAGGTCTCCATGTAATCGTTGGTGACCACAAAGCCACGATCATCCAAATCCAGCAACCCTTTAACCAACTGGTTGTTGGGGATAACACCGATAAACACAAAGACCCCCTGGACCGGAAGCAGGGATTCTTCACCGGTCTTCACGTTCTTAAGCCCAATCCCGTCTACTCCGTTTTCACCCACAATACGAGTCGGAATCGTATCCCATATTATATTTATCTTTTCCTGGGCCATGACCCGGTCTTGAAGCAGCCTAACGCCCCTAAGCTCGTCTCTCCGGTGGATAAGATGGACCTTACTGGCAAAACGGGTCAAGAAGAGGGCCTCTTCCAGGGCCGTGTCCCCACCCCCGATAGCTGCAACCTCCTGGTCTCTGTAAAACGGTCCGTCACAGGTGCCACAGTAGGAAACACCCTTTCCCGTCAAAAGGTCCTCTCCTTCAATGCCCAACTTGCGATAGCCCGCGCCGCATGCCAGGATCAGGGCCCTTGTTTCCAGATTTCCTTTATCTGTTACCACGATTTTTTTATCCGGTGTGAGTTCCAGACCGGT
>DAOUXC010000075.1 GCA_030666795.1 Desulfobacteraceae bacterium | reverse complement strand
GTTCAAATCCCGCTGGGGACGCCAGTCCGTCATTCTTCAGGATTCGTCGGTAATTCGACGAATCCTTTTTTGTCTTGACCCAGGACATCCCGCTTATCAAGCGGGATAACGTGGGTTCAAATCCCGCTGGGGACGCCAGTCTGTCATTCTTCAGGATTCGTCGGTAATTCGACGAATCCTTTTTTGTCTTGACCCAGGACATCCCGCTTATCAAGCGGGATAACGTGGGTTTCCCGCTATGCGGGACTGGGGACGCCAGTTCATCATATTCTTGCTTAGCCCAAGACATCCCGTCACACCTCTTCTACTCAGATCAGTTTTTAATCTCTTGACACCATCACAATTTTTGAGATACAATTGTTTAGATTGCGATACAAGGAGGGCCAAAACTATGCCTTTAAGCATAAGGATACCACCGAAAAAAGAAACAATGATCAAAAAGGCGGCCATGAGAGCAGGTAAGACTAAGTCGGCATATATTTTAGAGGCGGTTGATGAAAAATTGGGACTGGCAAAAGACCGTGAAAAGATAATCCGGGAACTTGCAGGATGGCTCTCACATGATGAAGCCGAAGAACTGAGAAAAGCAACCGAAGTTTTCAACCGGATCAATGAAGGGGATTGGGATTGAAACTTGTACTGGATACTAATATCTACAGTGACTATGCCGAGGGATTGCCTGAAACAGTAAATTTCTTAGCCACCCATAGCAAAGACCTGTATTTACCTTCCGTGGTTATAGGAGAACTCAATTTCGGGTTTATGAAAGGAAGCCGACGACAACTCAACGAGAGAAAATTGAGGCAGTTCATCAATCGTCTGAAAGTGGAAATCATTGATGTGGATTCAGATGTTGCCAGAAAATACGCCGTTATATTCATGTCATTACACAAAAAGGGGGCCAAGATACCGATAAACGACGTATGGATCGCTGCATCCTGCATGGAAATCGGGGGGACCCTGCTGACAAGAGATAGACATTTCGAAGTTGTGGAACAGATAGAGATGGTTATCCTGAGTTAGTTTCCAGAAAATTCCTTAAATCAAAACAGTTCCGTCACCTGAGTTACGATAGTTATGAATAATTTTTTTCAGAAAATCCGCCAAAAAACCTGTTTAATATTATTCTTGGCAATATCTTCCCTATTCTTCAGCCTATCAAACATCACTCCGGCAAATGCGGTTGTCACGCGCGATGATGTCGATCCAGGCTCGGTCGTTGATACAGACAATAACTGGCCCGCTGTGGGTGCGGTTATGACCACCTCCCCTTATATAAACTTCGGCACCGGCATACTCATCAATCCACGTACCATACTAACTGCCGCACATCTGTTCAATGCCGTATCCTTCGCAGACGTAAGCAGCGAGGATTATCTCGACGGGGGTTACGGGATCGTTATCTCATTGGAACCACAGGTGTCGGCACCATTTATCAATGCCACTGATCTTGTTTTCCATCCTGATAATATCCTGAACACAGTGGGGAACAATTGGATTGTTGCAGACCTTGCCCTGGTCTCTCTGTCGGAACCCATAGGGAATATTTCATCAATGCCCCTCCTTTTGTCCGGCGTAGAAATGGGCATGGAAGCTGAACTCATTGGATACGGTGTTTATGGCTCAGGCAGTACAGGACCCACAGGAATTGATGGCCGCAGGCGGGTGGGTGAAAACGTGCTCGGCTTTATCGGAACGCTCGGGCAGGTTGGATTCGGCGGGTTTCCGGATCAAGAACTTTTGTTTACTGACTTTGACGACCCGTTAAATGGAATCAACATATTTAACGGTGATGATGCACTGCCAAACGAGGCCGCACCCGGCGGCGGGGACAGCGGGGGACCCCTTGTGCTGACTTTCGGCAATCAAAGACTGGTATGCGGAGTATTAAGCGGCGGAGACCAGCCGGTCGTATACGGCACCCCCTCATTTTGGCAGCCGTTGTACCTCTTTTCCGATTTTATTGCAGAGAACAACCCATACAAATTTGTTAACGCAAAACAGGGTGATGGCTCATGGACGGACCCGGACCACTGGGTTCAAATCCTTGATCCGGGTTATTTCATTATCAATGGCAGCGGTCAGGCGGTAAACGGTCTGCCAGTAGCCGCAGGGGGATCTACTGACGGGCCCGAAGGCCCGGGGAGCACAGGTTTCGTGCCTGACAACACTGACGGTGTCGTAGGAGTCGTCTATGAAAACCCGGCTTACTATTTCGATGTAATCCTCGCCGAAGACGCGATTACTACTCTCAGCAATGCGACAATAGAAATAGACCGGCTTACCATGGCCCGGAACGAGGCCGGGCTCATAATTTCCGACAACGGACAGCTCACATCGCTCCTCAGTACCGCGATACAAACAGGGTCAATGGAGATAAACGGCGTTTTCAAGACTTCTTCACTCTACAACCTGGCCGGTCAATTAAAGGGAAACGGCACAATCCATACCACTGACGCGGTTTACAATATTGCAGGCATAGTATCCCCCGGATCAAGTGTCGGCACCATGACCATACAAGGTGATTTTGTCAACTCTTCAGGGGGGACATATCTGACTGAAGTCGATTCGACAGGAAATGACCTGCTGATCGTCAACGGAGATGCGGGTCTGGACGGGACACTCCTTGTCTGGGCATTAGGCGGTTATATGCCTGAATACGGAGATACCTTCCAGGTACTGACCGCCGACTCAATAACAGGTGATTTTACAGATGTCGGAGATAACTTGACCGGCACCCTCTACGCCCGCGAAGAAACATCGGGCGATTCCGTGACGGTATTTATAGATGCCGGATCTTTCACGGATATTGCCGTGACCAAAAATCAGCGCGCAATCGGTGTAGCCCTCGACTCCGCACGGAAAAACGACTTTGAGAAGTTTCGAGGCCTCTTCTCGGATATTGATCAAATACCGAAACAAGTCCTCCCTTCCACCCTTAATGTGCTAATGCCCTATCCTGCATTTTTTCAAGGCCAATTTAATTCGGATTTTTCCATGGCCTTTGCACAGCGTTTCTATACAAGAGGGCTTGAGTTGCGCGAAGGCGTGCATCGGGTTAGCATAGACAAACCATTATTCCAATCGTCAATGCTTGCGTGCAATGATCCTACAATTATGGCTTTTGATATGTCGCATCAAAGCGGCGGGGCACAGGGAAATTCCCATTTGTCGGAGGATTTCGGAATGTTTTTGGCTGGAGACTTCACATACGGAGACATGCGGGTCAATGTCGGAAGTGAAGATTTCGGGGCGGGCGGTTTTCCTATCGGGCTGGATTCCCGTGTTGCTGAAAACTTCTTTTTCGGAGTTTCAGGCTCTTACAGCAAAAGCGAGGTAGAGTTCAGCTCTTTCGACCCGTTTGTTTCGGAAGGCTTTGCCCTGGGTGTATATTCAACCGCCATTGCCGGTGACTGGTTCGCGGACTTTTATGCGGCCTACGGCAAACAGGACTATGATCTGAAACGACTGATTTCAACTCCCACCTCTTCCAGGCTGGCCGAAAGCTCGACATCAGCAGACCAGATCCTTGCCGGGATCAGGGGAGGTTATAATTTCGATTATAAGGGCTGGCATCTCGATCTGTCCACAGCCCTTGGCTACGCATGGCTGCAGATTGAAGGTTATTCTGAGACCGGAGCCGGGATATACAACCTGACAGTAAGAGATCGCGATATCACGTCAATTCAAGTCGAAGGAGAAATCAAAGTCAACTATGAGATTGAATTCTCAAATACTGTTCTGGCTCCTTTCGTGTACTTGGCGGGCGGGTTGGAACTAAAAGACGAATTAGATGTCCTAAAAACACATTTTACTGCCGCGCCCTCTTTAACTGCATTCAAGGTCAGTACGGATTTGGACAAAGACTGGACCACGTTGGGCTGCGGTCTGAGGGTACGGATCAGCGAAACGGCTTTAATTACTCTCCGCTATCAAACCGACTTGGGTCAACAGGTAACTGATTCCTCCAGGGTCAGCGCTTCCTTAAAGTTTATTTTTTGAGACATGTGCCCTGCAAGAAAAAATCATTAAATTACCCCACCCCGCTGAATTAATTGAAAAATTTTGCGCTCTCACCTGTAGTACTGTGCCTGCTTTTCAAACAGGCGCGCATATTTTCCATTGACTTGAATCAACTGCTCATGGGTGCCGCTCTCCGTGATTCTTCCATCCTCGAAAACAAAAATCCGATCAGCCATGCGCACAGTGGAAAACCGGTGACTGATAAGGACAGCGGTTCTTCCTTCCAACAACTTGCGAAAGCTCCTGAAAACCTCATACTCGCTTTTCGCGTCCATAGAGTTTGTTGGTTCGTCCAGAACGATCACCTGGGCGTCACGCAGAAAGGCCCGTGCAAGGGCCACTTTTTGCCACTCACCGATGCTCAGTTCCTCCCCTTCCTCAACCCCCTTGCCAAGGGTGTTTTCATATCCGTCCGGCAGACTGCTGATCAATTCGTCGGCCCCTGCCTGTTGTGCAGCCGCCGCTATTTTTTTATCGTCAGGCCGGAGATCAATATTTCCGAACCAGATGTTTTCACGGGCCGTTAAATGGTAACGTGCGTAGTCTTGAAAAATAACACTGATCTCTCTACGTAGCGCCGCTGTTTCAAATCTATTCAGGTCAATACCATCATAGGTAATTCTACCCTCAAGAGGATCATACAGACGGCACAAAAGTTTTATGAGCGTGGTCTTTCCCGAACCGTTCTCCCCAACCAATGCCACAACCTCGCCCGGCTTGATGTTTATGCTTATATCCTTTAGGACCTTCCTCTTACCCGCGGGGTAATCAAACATCACATGATCAAACACAACACCCTTTTGCATTGGATGGGGAACGGGTAAAGGATGTATTGGTTCCTTGACCCTTGGTTTCAGATCCAGGAATTCAAAGAGGTTCGAAAGGAAAAGGTTGTGTTCATAGAGACCGGCAAGACCACCCAGCACGCCACGGAGAAAGCCAAGACCCCTTTGAACGGCCTGGAAATACATTACCATATCACCTAAGGTGATGACCCCATGGACGGTGCGGTAGGCAATAAATCCGAAAGAACCAAACACAGGGATCATCGCGCCGGCCTGGGCCAGCAGATCGGCCACGGAACGCTTCCTGTTGATAGAGAGCGTTTCGCCACGGAGTTCTTTTCGCAAATCACGAAAACGATATTTAAAAAGATCCCCCAGATCAAACAGCCGGATTTCCTTGGCATGCGCGTCCCCTGTCAAAATCCAGTTAAAATAGTTGGTCTTACGGTTCCTCTGGGTCCTCTCCCTCTGCCACCTGTACATTATGCGGGAATACCTGATCCGAACAAGGACGCCCGGAACGGCCGCGGCGAAAAGTATCAACGCCACGGCCCAGTGAAAGTACAACAGCAGGCCAACCATTGCCAGAAGCGAGATGCTGCTCCGTCCCAATTCCAAAAGACCGTTTACTATCTGCGTAGGTCTGTGAGGTCCTTCCTGCTGCGCGCGGTTAAGTGTGTCAAAATATTTTGGGTTCTCGTAGTACTCCAGGTCCACTGCCACGGACTTGGCATGCAGGATATCGTACATGTGATCGGTAACTGTGAGGGACTGGGCCTGCCTGACGAGACCGGCGATGGAGCCGACGAGTGCATTTAAAAGCGCCACACCTCCGGCAGCGGCTATAAGAAAGGCCGCATACCTGAATGCTGCTATCTTATCGGGCGCTGCAATTGCAAAAGTAACCGCGTCCACTATCAGCTTCATGAGATAGAGTGTCAAAAGGGGAAGCGCACCCTGCACAACGACCAGGGCCAGACTGGCAATGGTCCAGACTGGCCCTGCTTCCCATACAAAACGCACAGCACGATCAAGACGCAAGGCACGTCGCATCTTCTCGCTCAACAAATTATTTTGGTTCTCCATGTATTGGTTATTCGATAGTCGTTATTGGTGAATAGTGAAAAGGAAAGGACTGCAAATACACAACAAAGCCTTTTCATTAATGGATGGCATTACAGACCGTAACGGTTCATTTTTTTTCGCAAACCCTCACGGCTCAGGCCCAGCCTTCGAGAGGCCTCTGTCTTGTTTCCCTTGACATCGGATATGACCTTTTTGATAGTCGCTATTTCCATTTCCCTAAGATTGTCGGTGGCAGAAATTTCTTTAAAAGACTCAAGACTTAAGTGACCCCGAACCTGCTCTGAAAAATCTTCCATTGTGATAGTATCCGAAAAGGATAAGGCCACGGCCCGCTCAATCTCGTTTTCAAGCTCCCGCACATTTCCGGGCCAGGGATAATTAAGAAGTTTTTCTATGACCCCGGGATCAAATTTCATGGGAAAACGATTCAAATTCCTGGCATAGGAATCACAAAAGGCTTTAAGGAGCAAGGGGATATCATCTTTACGTCCCCTTAAGGGTGGAATTTCCAAATGTAATACGTTCAGGCGATAAAAAAGGTCTTCCCTGAAGACCTTGTCCTTTACTTCCTGTCTCAAATCTTTGTTGGTAGCCGCAATGATTTTTATGTCGACAGGTATGTTTTTTCTCCCGCCCAGCCGTTCCAGTTCGTGTTCCTGCAAAACCCGCAGGATTTTCGACTGGCTGGCGAGCGGCATATCCCCTATTTCATCTAAAAACAGCGTGCCGCCGTCAGCGTGTTCAATCCTTCCTATCCGCTTTTCCACTCCCGTGGCCACGCCCTTTTCTATACCAAAGAGTTCGCTTTCAATGAGGCTTTCAGGAAGAGCCGAACAGTTCAAGGCCACAAAGGGCTTGGCATTACGACTGCTGTAGTAGTGAATTGCCTTGGCAAACAGTTCCTTACCGGTTCCTGTCTCCCCGGTAATCAAGATGTGGATGGGCGTATCCGCTACCTTTTCAATCTTATCCAGAATATCCCTTATCTTAGGACTCTGGCCAATGATCCTGCTCGGGGAAAACTTCTGCCGGAGGTTGTGCCTCAGGTTGACATTTTCATGGGCAAGCTGCTTCTTGGCGGCGTCCAGCTCTCTATTGGTCTCCTTCAGTTTGTCGATGGTCTGCTGAAGCTGAAATTCGCGGGCCTCAACCTTCACAATCATCATGCCGAACGACTCCGCTAATTCCACGATACGTTCCGGATAAGTGCCTGTCTTGGTCAGTTCAAATATTCCTTCCGGCTTGCCGTATCTACCCCTGGACACCTGTTCGGCTAATTTCATGAGATGCTCTAATAATCGATTCGCCTTTTCCGCCATTTTAACCCTCTAAAATTCCAATTCAACCCCTTTTCAATAGCATCCTCGTACTCAAGAGATAAAAGACTCGAATAGCCAGAAAAAGGCTTAAGGTTCAAGGTTCAGGGTTAAGGACAGTGAAAGCATAGTTGCCAATTTGGTTCCAATTTTTGGATTAAGCCTGGCTAAGACAATACCTTTCTGATGAATACACACCCAAAATGCAGTCCGAAGATGAGAATTTAACCTTGAACCTCTGAACCCTTGAACCCATGAACGCCTGCGGTCCTATTCCGATCTCAGTGCCGCAATGGGGTCGAGCCGGGACGCCTGACGGGCCGGATAGAAACCGAAGAAGACCCCGACCACGGATGAAACTCCAAAACCGAGCAGTATGGCCATGTAAGAAATCATAAACTGCCACTTTGAAAAATGGGCAATAATATATGATGCCGAGACACCCATACAGATGCCAAAGAATCCCCCTATCAGGGAAAGAATCATGGATTCGATCAGGAACTGGCTCTGGATGTCTTTTCTTTTCGCGCCCAGCGCCCTCCTGATGCCGATCTCCTTTCGGCGCTCCGCCACAGAGACCAGCATCACATTCATGACACCGACACCCCCTACAATAAGGGAGATACTGCCAACGGCCCCCAAAAGCAGGGTAAAAAGTTTCATCTGTTTTTCCATCTGTTCAATCAGTTCTTCCGCGCTACGCACTTCCACTTCCGGCCCTCTGACTCGATTAGTGAAATAATCCGTAATCTGTGTCTGGGCCGTGGTGTTGTGGAACCCGGGCGTCATTCGGGCCATAATGGTGCTGATCTCCGCGTGTTCCACAATCCTTGTTGCGGTTTTTATGGGTATCAAAATAGAATCATTGACTCCGTGAGGCCGCATGCCTCCCCCATCGGGCAATCTCTCAAGGACCCCGACAACCTTAAAGATATGATCACCGACCTTCAACTTCTTTCCAACAGGTTCACGCAAACCGAGCGACCTCAGTTTCGCAGCCCTTTCATCTCCAAGCACACAGAAATAGGCAAAGGCATCCAGATCACTGATAAAACGACCCTGTTTCACGCCGATTTTATTCAAATCCTTAAACGCCCCGGTTACCCCCATGCAGGGACCGAAAACTTTTTTTCCCGAATACCAGGTCGGCATGCCGGCCTGGATAAAGGGAGCCACTATGGCGATACTGGAGCAATTAAAGGGTATTTCAACGGCATCTTTGATCGAGATGGTCTTCTTTGCGCCTCCTCCATACCCTTTCTGGATGGAAAGAATATCGGTCCCCATATCCTTGAATTGCCTGAGGCTCTCCGCCTCAACAATCGTCCCTATGGAGACCATGGCGATAACGGAACCAATGCCTATAATAATGCCGAAAAGTGCCAGGATGGTCCTTTGTTTGGCACCGTAGAGGCTCTTGGTCGCCTCCTCTATATTGGATTTTATCACCATAAGTAGAAATCCTGACCCTGAGGAACATATTTGGTTACTCTCAGAGGGGGTTAACTAGTTGATATTTAGTGACTTATTGAAATTCCAAATATCAAATTCCAATCACCAAATGAAGCTCCCCGCCGCAAGCGGACGGGGTATCTCTGGTGCAAGCTCCACAATGGATCATATTTTAAAAAGCTTTAATTGTTTAATGCGAATTTCAGCTTCTTGTTTATCTATACTCTGATTTTTAATGTATCTTCTAACAACTTTTTCGTTGGTGGCTTCCCCAACTGTTCCTATGTATTTGCCCGTGCTCCAGAACGAACCACCCCACAACTCTTTTTTCTTGAGCTTGGGAAATGCTTCAAAAACTTTTCTTGCTGTAATGGATTTGATAATACTCAAAATGTTCATAGGCGACATGCTTGGATGTGCCCCGCAAAATATGTGAATATGATTTTTATCAAAACCAATTTCATTGATGACGATTTCGTATCTTTCGGAAATCCCTTTCATGGTTTCACGAATAGATTCTTCTATGTCATTATTCAATAGAGCTTTACGGTACTTAACAGCAGTAACCATATGATAGCGAATTTTATAAGAACTATGTGAGGTTTTTCCTAATTCCATGGAGATGCATCATATCACCACCGCGCACCCCGCCGCAAGCGGACGGGGTATTAAAAAACCATAATAAAAGGGGCCGCAGGTTCCAAAACAACTCATGAAAATTCAATCGACCCCAAGCGCCGGGCCGTCAAATACCTTGTCCCGGAGGATGCCGGAACCATGTCTTCACCCGGGCGGCCCAATGGGCGGGACTCCGCAACCGGCGCCATGCCGCCCGTGCCGGGGCCAGTTGTCCTTTATCCAGGAGCAGAATGCCGTAAACCTCCCTGTTGAAGGCATCGACGATCACGCCCATCTCTCTTTTCAAGGCGGGAAACCGGCGCGCGAGGCGGGCGCCGTACTCCGCGGGCGTCTCGCTCGGAATACCAGGCATACCGCTGCGGCGCCCCCACCTTAAAAGGGCGCCATAGTGCCGGGCCGCCCCATTCTGCCTGTGCGCCATGCCTCGCGCCATTGCCCGGCAGAAGCTTAAAAACGCCCGCCACGCCATGATCAGCAGTGAAAGCAGGTCCCTTTCGGGATGTCTCCCCTGTCCTCTTGGATCCATGGGAGACCTTGAAAAAAGCCATCTCAGAATGAACCACAGCAGCAAAACCATGATAAACAGCAGGAACAGCCCGCCAGCGGCCAAAAGCAGAAAACGGACGGCTTCTCCGAAAGGACCTGCCCACCACCCCATGTCGGCGGAAGGGCCTGGGGTCGCCATGTCTTCCCCTGCGGAAGGAGAAGAGGGAACGGGGGGCGTCCTTTTATGCGCAAAGAGAAAACGCAAGATAGTCATCAGGACCGGGACCGCGGGTTCGGCGGCCGTCTTCAGGAATCCGTACCCGGTCTCGGCGGCCAGGGTCAGATACGGCAGAAAAAGGGCCACAATGCCTGACCCGAAAAGGAGGACCACAGCAATAAAGCTCAAAATCACCCCGACGCCCCTGTAGCCTGTAAGAAACTCCTTCCGGGCGTGGCCCCGGTTCCGGGCCAGGGCGATGGCCAGCAGGCTGAACAGAAAAAAGGGAAAGAGCAGGGGGCCCGTAAGGGGAGCCTCTATCCTGAAGCCTCCTTTCAAAAACACCAGAAATTCCGTCAGGAACAGCAAAAAGAAAAAGGCAAGACCCAGATCAAACCTCGCACAGACATTGAAATATTCCAGCGGCTTCCTTGTTAGAGAAACACCGCCGAACCAGAATATGAACACCCAGAAAAGGATGAGGAACAGGGAAAACCATTCCAGAGGCCCCCTGGTGCTGCCGGCAAACGCCATGATCCAGCCTGGACTAAAAAAGGAGAAGGTCCCGTCCTGGAAGACATAAACCATTCTCAGGGCGGCCGCAAGAAACCCGAGAACCTGGATGCCCAAAAGGGCAATGACCCGCCAGCCCCTTCCTGTGCAAATGAACGTAATGAGGGCGGCCAGGCCAAAGGTTCCCACGGCCTCCAACAGGGGGAAAGGTCTGTGGAACAAAACTGCCGTTATGAAACCGGCCCAGGCGTATGGCCAGATGAGGGCCATGAGCCCGGTTGATAAAAACAGGAGTCCTTTTCTGTGGATTTTCATTTCCGCCCTTTGTCCTTTAAACATACATCCTCAAAAAGGTGGACCCTGCCCCTGAACCTCTGCCTTTCGCCGCCCCGCGCGGAAGGCACCCGGTTGACGAGGAAAAGGGTGGGTATCCGGCGGTGGGCAAAGTACCCGTCCGCGGCAAGGGCACGGTCGTCCGCTTCATAGGTAAAGAGCACGCAGCTCACCCCCCATGGCAATGACAACCCCTGCCTTAACGTGCTGTTGAGATCTCCCCGTGGCTCGATTCCCAGCCGGGCCATGGTCTCGAGAACGGCGGGCAGCTGCTGAGGATTCCTTGCTATCGGGAGAATGGAAGCCCCGCCACCCGAGAGCACGCCATTGGTCGCGAACCCGATGGCATACCCCTTCCGATCCAGAGCAAGGGCCATAGATGCCGCGACCTCTATGGCCTGTTCAAAGGCATCTTTTACCCCGTTGATCGAGAATCCCTCCACATCGATGACCAGCAGGGCCTTTGTCTGCTCCGAAGGGTCAAAGACCTTTTCCTGTAAACGATTGTGCCGGGCGCTCGCCTTCCAGTGAATGTATCTGGCGGGCTGCCAGGGCTGATAGTCTCTGGTTCCGAGGATATAGACGGGATCCTGTACGGGGCTCTTTGTTCCGGGAACGCCGAAAAGGTCGCGTTTCGGCAGTGAAAAGGGCTTCAAAGGAACAATCCGCGGATAGACAAGGATATTCAAGGCCTCCTCGACCCTTTCCCTGGGAAAGAAGCCGAGAAGATCCCCCACAATGACGCGGAGCGGCCCAATGGGGTGGACGCCCCTTTGTCGAGCCGTCAACTCCCAGAGGAAACGTACCCTCTGGTGCCACAAAAGACCGCTTTCCCGGGTCATACCCCTTTCATTCCCAAAGGGACGGACAGAGATATGGTCCGCCACCTTCAGCCGAAGCCAGACAGGAAGGAATTTGGCATTTTCCGCGGCGATTTTCAGGGTGAAGATTTCATCCGGAAAAACCCTTTTTTTATCAACCTCTGCACGGCATTTGACGCCGGAAAGGCTCAAGCGGCCCCATACTTTGGCACCCCCCACCACACTCAAGACGAGCATGGCCCAAAGGGTGAGATCCTTCTGCCCATTCAACAGCCCCACAAAAAGAAAACATCCCACAAAAAAGAGGATCAGCGGCAAGGTAAAAAGGCTCGAAGGCCTCTCTTCATAGGGTTCCATTTTCCCTGCCCTTCTCCGTTGGAGCAGGCACCGGCACCTGAGCCAG
>DAOUXC010000123.1 GCA_030666795.1 Desulfobacteraceae bacterium | reverse complement strand
GCACCCCTGCCGAGCCGAAAAAGCCTAACATACCATTTTGTCCCATGGCCTCGACCATGTCGCATGAACTGATTCCGTTTGCCATGGATCCGGCTATATAAGGGTAACGCATGCCGTGATCCGCGCAAAAAGAAGGATCACCCAAACTCTCAATACGGCAGGCAGGTATATATGCGGCCATGGGGAATGCATTGGCCGAATCTGTTTGTTTTCCAAAGACCCCTGTGCCACCGACTCCGACCGCGCACTTCCGGTCTTTTATAATAATGTAGACAGGATGAAGGATATGGAAGACCGCTTCTTTCAGATCTCTTTCGTTTGAGGATGGCTCCACCCCGTCGGCGCTCCACCAGCCCAAATTTGTTTCCAATTGCTCGAATATTTGGAACAGATCACTCACTCAGCGATCTCCTCCGTGTAGGACATTGATTCAGTCATCTGTAGAACCATAATAAAACGCACAGTCATTAACTCAACCCTGATAACCTCTTAAAAGCCACCCCGCGTCTTTTTACTCGGCGGACGTCTGTCGTTATTAAAGAGATATTCCCGTAAATTCGAGTTCCCCCCAAATATTGAAAAGATCCCGAACATAATAAAATAAGAAAAATGACCTTTTGTGTCAAGCTGTTGATGCCCTTTTCTTCGGGAAGTGTCTTTCTTTGAAAAAACATTTGCCAATTATCCTACAATTTTGTATTTTTGTAAACAGATCCCGTTCTAAAAAAATGAAGTCTTTGTTTTTTTACGAGTCCGTCAATAAATGGGGTCTGTTTTTTCCGACAAACGATTGAGGGAATTACTCCATATGCCTGCAAAAAAAAATACATCAAAAATGGATGGTATTGCATGCCTTTATGAAATTACCCAGGCCATTCATGTTACTTTAGACCTGAGAAAATCTCTTTATAAGGTCCTTGACATGTTGTCTGACCATCTGGGCATGAAACGGGGTTCCATTACACTTTTGAATCCTGATACTTCTGAAATCCATGTTGAAGTGGCCCATGGTATTTCGCCTTCCGAACACACAAGGGGGCGATACAAATTAGGCGAAGGGATAACAGGGCGTGTCATAAAATCGGGCCGGCCAATGGCAATTCCGCATATTGATGAGGAACCCCTTTTCCTGGACAAGACAAGGTCCAGGAGTCGAATCAACAAATCCAAGATTTCATTTATCTGCGTGCCCGTAAAAGACGGTCAAAGGGTGATAGGCGCCCTCAGTGTTGATCGGGTCTTTGACATTTCATCCCCTCTGGATGAAGATGTGAGACTTTTGACCGTTATCAGCAGTCTGATAGCCCAGAAGGTGGCACTGCTGGAGAGGATAAACAGAGATAAGGACCAACTCAGGGAAGAAAATGTGCGTCTCAAGAGGGAACTCAACAGCAAATACAGCTTTACCAATATCATAGGCAACAGCCGCAAGATGCGGGAAATATTCTATCTGATAACACAGGTTGCCAAGAGCAATGCAAATGTCCTTTTGCTGGGAGAGAGCGGAACGGGAAAGGAACTGGTGTCAAATGCCATACATTACAATAGCCTGCGCTCCACCAAACCGTTGGTAAAGGTCAATTGCGCCGCACTTCCGGCAAATCTTGTGGAGGCGGAGCTGTTCGGCTATGAAAGGGGGGCCTTTACCGGGGCAAATCGCGAGAAAGCGGGTAAATTCGAATTAGCCAATATGGGCACTATTTTTTTGGATGAAATCGGGTCTCTCGCCCTGGAAAGCCAGGGAAAACTCCTTCGTGTCCTTCAGGAAAAGGAGATTGAAAGGTTGGGAGGGACTAAGACCACGAATGTAAACGTCCGCCTCATAGCGGCTACCAACAAAGATTTGGCCGGCGAGGTCGAGGCTGGTACCTTCCGCGAGGACTTGTTCTACCGGCTGAACGTGTACCCCATTTATTTGCCGGCCTTGAGAGAAAGGGAGGCGGATTTGCTTTTATTGACCGACTATTTTCTCGAAAAATATTCCTCAGAGTATAATAAGGACATAAAGAGAATTTCAACGCCTGCAATTGACGCCCTGACCCAGTACCACTGGCCGGGAAATGTCAGGGAACTGGAAAATTGTATGGAAAGGGCCATCTTGCTGTGCGACGACCAGGTTATTCACAGCTATCACCTGCCCCCAACTTTGCAGACGGCTGAAGACACAGGCACACAGCAATCCCAATCGTTAAACCACGCCGTGGAAAGATTCGAAAGGGAGTTGCTCATTGACGCCTTAAAGACCAGCAGGGGTAATATGAGGAAGGCGGCAAAGGCCCTTAAGACCACGGAAAGGATTTTTGGGTATAAGATAAAGAAATACGGTGTAAATTCAAGACAATACAGGTAGATATTAGTAATTATTACAAAGCGATAGGCCTTTTTGTTGCATGGAAACAGGGGCTGTGATAGTAATTGATTCTTGCCCAAAAGATAGTGCTTTGACTTAGTTTTGAAGGCGGGTCGGGTTTTCCATGGTAGCATAAAAAGTTACGTGAACGAGGAACGATGGATGTCTGTTCAAAACCAACAGATCTTTGTTCAGAGCACGGGGCGGACCGATATTATTGATCTAACAGGGCAGGTTTCGGAAGTGTTGAGGGATTCGTCTGTTCAAAACGGCGCTGTCACGCTGTTTATCCCGGGCTCTACTGCCGCCCTTACTACTATTGAATTTGAAAGCGGCGTGGTCAATGACCTGAAAAAGACCATAGACAGGATTGCGCCGGAAAATATGACTTACGAGCACAACGAAAGGTGGGGAGACGGAAACGGTTATTCCCATGTGCGTGCAGCACTAATCGGGCCATCATTGCATATTCCGGTTGTCGAGGGACAAATGACCCTGGGGACATGGCAGCAGATAGTTCTGCTCGATTTTGACAACAGGCCCCGTGAGCGGCGTATCGTTATTCAAATATCAGGAGAATAACCGGCTTGGAAAGCCCTGTTTCTACTAATAACTCTGAGAGCAAAAAGCTGACTTTTCCGGACACCGAATTGATGCGAACCCTGTGTGGTGAGCACAACTCCCATCTGGAGGCATTGGAGAAAAAGATCGGGGTCACCGTGAATGTCAGGGGAAATGTCTTGACACTTGTGGGCGGGGATTGGGAGATCGACTTAGCCGATAAGGTCTTGAATCAACTCTATGAACTTTTGAAAATTGGCTATCCGCTCTACCTCAATGATGTGGATTACGCCGTGAGGATCCTGAGCGGAGATCCATCTCTCGACCTGAAAAAGATATTCAGGGACGAGGTCTTTATCTCCTCCAAGAAAAAGGTCATAACACCCAAGACTATTAACCAGAAAGAATATATAGACAGGATCAGAAAATTTGATATTGTTTTTGGGATAGGTCCCGCCGGGACGGGGAAGACCTATCTTGCAATGGCCATGGCCATATCCTCATTAGTCAAGAAGGAGGTCAACAGGGTAGTCCTGGCAAGGCCGGCAGTGGAGGCCGGAGAACACTTAGGTTTTCTGCCGGGTGATCTTTATGAAAAGGTGAATCCCTACCTCAGACCTTTGTATGACGCGCTACACAATATGATGGATTTTGAACATGGCTCCCGTTTGCTCAAGCAGGGTGTGATCGAAGTGGCGCCTCTTGCCTTTATGCGGGGGAGAACGCTAAATGATTCTTTCGTGATTTTGGATGAGGCACAGAATGCCACTCCCGAGCAGATGAAAATGTTTTTGACCCGTCTCGGTTTCAGCTCAAAATGTGTTGTTACGGGAGATGTGACCCAGACGGACCTGCCGGACGGAAAAAAGTCAGGACTCATTGAAGCCAAAAATATTTTACAAGGCATCAAAGGTATTCAATTCGTATATTTTTCCAGAGAGGATGTCATAAGGCACCCGTTGGTCCAGGAGATCATAGACGCATACGAAAAACTGGAGACTAAAAAGCGGTTCGATAATGGAAAAGCCCGATAAACCAAAAATAAGACCCGTTAAGAAAAGCAAACCCGTCAAGAGAGGCGAGAGGGATTCTCTTACTAAAGGCAAGATCGGGGTAGAAAAGGCCCGTTGGTTTGGTGAGGAGGCAAAAAAATGGTATATCTTAATTTGTTTGAGCCTGATTGTCTCCATCCTCCTGTTCCCTAACATCCTGACCCGCCCCAAAACCTATAAACTCGGAGATGTGGCTGACAGGGACATAAAGGCCTCCCAGGAATTCCTGGTTGAGAATCGCAATTTGACCGAACAGAACAGACAGGACGCCGTCAAGTCGTTGCTTTCCGTCTATGACTTTGACCCCACTGCCACAAATCTTGTCTCCCGGATAAGGGAGGCATTCAAAGGAGGACGGGAATACCTGTCCAAGTCGCTTTTTATTTCAAATAGCCACGAAGAGATTTCATCGAAGACCGAAAAGGTGCCCACGTCCCAGCCGAACGCAAGTGATGAATTGGAAAACAGTTTTTCTGAGATCCTTGATATTTCCCTTCAGACCGGGGTCTTTGATATGCTTTTTTTGAGCCGTTTTCCCTCGGAAGTGGAAGAAGCGACCATTCATCTGGTAAGCCAGGTCCTGAAGAAGGGGGTTGTCGGCAATAAAATGATGCTGATGAACCAAAGTGCAAAAGGGGTTACTCTGCACAACATCCTTACGGAAAGAGAGACAAAAGTGACGGATGTGGATCGTTTTTATGACCTGAAAGCTGCCAGGGATTCTATAAAGGAACTGGGTAAAGATCTAAAAAGGTCAACGATTCCAAAGGAATTGGCGGATGTTTCATCGAAACTTGCCATCAGCATGATCAAGCCAAATCTCACTTTCAACAAACGGGAAACCGAATTGAGAAAAGATATGGCGAGGGAGTCCGTCACACCCTTCTATTTTAAGGTTAAAAAGGGTGAAATGCTTGTAAGGGAAGGGGAAAGGGTTACACGTGAGCATATTATCAAGTTGTCTGAGCAAAACAAACTTCTCAAACAAAAAGAGGTGATCAGTGGCGTCCCTGCCATGGCCGTCCTGATCGGTTTTCTTATCTCGGCCCTGTATCTTGCAGGTCTAATGACCGGTCGATACTCAAAGAGCAAAACCAAGGATCTCCTGTTTAACGCGATAACTCTTCTGGTTATTTTTTTATTAGTCATGGCTTCCAATTTTGTGTCCGAGGAAACCGCACGCGGTTTTAACTATTTTACTCCAAGAGCCCTGCTTTACGCCATGCCGGTGGCCAGCGGCGCCATGCTCGTGGCCATTTTTCAGGGGACGGGTGTGGCTGCAAGCTTCTCTCTTATCATTTCCGTCCTTGCATCCCTTGTTGTAGGGGGTCAGGTTGAATTTTTTGTATATTTTTTTATCAGTTCGATTGTTGCGGCATATGGTGTCAGGCACTGCCGGGATAGGGGTGTGTTCATAAAGAGTGGACTAAAGGTGAGTGCATTTAATGTGGTCTTGGCCCTTTCCATAGAGGCATTATATGGCTCTTTTTATACTGTGGAAGTTTTTATTGCAGTTTCGTCGGCCTTTATCGGAGGAATCCTCGTTGCGGTGATTGCAACCGGTATCTTGCCGCTGATTGAAATGTCCTTTGGCTATACCACGGACATCAAACTCCTTGAATTAGCCAATATGGACCAGCCTCTCCTGCGGGAGCTTATGGTGCAGTGTCCGGGGACATATCACCACAGCGTCATTGTGAGTAATATGGTGGAAGCCACTGCCGAGGCAATCAATGCAAATCCTCTCCTCGCAAAAGTAGCTGCCTATTATCATGACATAGGGAAGATGAAAAAGCCCCTCTATTTTGTTGAGAATCAGGTGCCTCGGGAAAATAAACATGAAAAGTTGGCTCCCTCCATGAGCAGCCTGATTCTCATATCACATGTCAAGGATGGCGCGGAATTGGCCAAGAAACACAAATTAGGCAACGAGATCATTGACATTATCAGACAACATCACGGTACCAGCCTGATCACCTTCTTTTATGAGAAGGCAAAGGAGCAATCGGAAAGGAAAGGAGAAAAAGCCCATCAGGTCAAGAAGGAGGATTTCCGTTATCCGGGGCCAAAACCCCAGACCAAGGAAGCAGGCCTTGTTATGTTGGCGGACGTTGTGCAGGCAGCTTCCAAAACACTTGTTGAACCAACCGCTGCGCGCATCCAGGGAATGGTCCAGAAAATTATAAACAAGGTTTTTTCCGACGGGCAGCTCGATGAGTGTGAGCTGACATTGAAGGATCTGAATGAGATCGCAAAGAGTTTCAACAAGACATTGAGCGGTATTTTTCACCACCGAATTGAATATCCCGAATCAGCGGCAAAATCCGCACCGGCTAAAAAGGTCGAAAATGGAGATACAAATCAGTTTTCAACGGAGGATTCCGGGGCTAAAAAGCCGGACGATAAAACAAAAGCTCACGAAAGTCTTAAAAGACTTGGCCTGTCATGAAAAAGAACTGAGCCTTCTGTTTACCGATAATGAAAGGATCGCACGGTTAAACAATCGTTACTTAGGGAGAAAGGGTCCTACCAATGTGTTGGCCTTTCCCATGTCGGGCGGTCCGGAACCCGGCGTTGATTCAGGCATGTTAGGGGATGTGGTCATTTCCGTGGATACGGCCGTTAGTGAATCAATGGATCTCGGTGAGCCCCTGGAGCATACAATTGATCGCTTAATCATTCACGGGATATTGCACCTCTTGGGCTATGACCACGAGAAGTCGGAAGCGGAAGCTGAGCGAATGGAAAAAGAAGAGAAGAGATTGATGGATTTATATATGGAGGTTTAGAACATGGCACGTTTAGCGGTTAATGTGGATCATGTCGCGACGGTTCGCCAGGCGAGGGGGATCGATGAACCTGATCCGGTACTCGCAGCGGGTCTTGCAGAGTTAGCGGGAGCGGAAGGTATCATCTGCCACCTGAGAGAAGACAGGCGGCATATTAATGACCGGGATCTCAGAGTTCTGCGCGACACAGTAAAGACAAAGCTCAATATGGAAATGGCCGCCGTGGATGAGATGGTGGAGATTGCTCTTAAGACCGGACCGGATCTTGTTACCCTGGTACCTGAAAAAAGGGAGGAACTGACCACGGAAGGCGGCCTTGATGTGAAGGCTAAGGAGGAACATTACAAAAGCTCAGCGGAGCGTTTGAAGGGCGCGGGCATTGAAGTCAGCTTCTTTGTGGATCCTGATCCGTTACAGATCGAGGCTTCTCACCGATGTGGCGCCGATATCATAGAGATTCACACGGGACATTATGCGGAGGCCCGGTCAGAATCCGAAGCAATTGAACAATTCGGCCGTATTGTTACTGCCGCGGAATCCGCCGCGGAATTTGGGCTGAAAATCAGTGTTGGGCACGGGTTAAATTATGTGAATGTCAAGCGTTTCAGAACCTTGCCACTGGCCGATGAATACAGCATCGGACATTCTATTGTGGCGAGGGCGGTCCTGGTCGGGTTCGAAAGGGCCGTGCGCGAAATGATTGAACTGGTCAAGGGTTTTTAATGATATACGGGATCGGCGTAGATCTTGTCAGCGTCAGTAGAATTGAGAGGGTGATTCGAAGATGGGGAGATAGATTTGTTGGGAGGGTGTTTACCCCTGATGAAATCGAATTTTGTTTTAAGCGGGTATCTCCCTACCATGCCTTTGCCTTGCGGTTTGCGGCTAAAGAGGCATTTTCCAAGGCCTTGGGACTGGGCATGAGAAAGGGCATTCAATGGCGAGATATTGAGGTCTTTCATTATCCCGAAGGAAAACCGGGTTTGAAACTCCACGGAATATCCTTAGAAATCTGCCGCAAGGAGGGCTTAGGCGGTATACATCTGAGTCTTTCGGATGAGGGAGAAAATGGTGTAGCCATGGTCGTACTGGAGAAGAATGATGGGTAAGGGAATGTGAAAAATAAAATGGAGATGATTCGATATGCTGAATGCCAGTGACATAATGACCACCGACGTCATTACCGTTAAAAAGGAGACAAACCTCAAGGATTTGGCGAGGCTTTTGTACCGGAACCATATAAACGGGGTGCCGGTAGTAGACGATGATGGCCTGCTCATCGGTATTATATGTGAGAGTGATCTGATTCGAAAGGACAAGAAACTTCACATTCCCACAGTGGTAGCTATTTTTGATTGGGTCCTTTATCTTGAAAGCCCAAAAAAAATTGAAAAGGAGATCCAGCGAATCAATGCCACGACAGTGGAAGACCTTTACATAAAGGAGGTCGTTACGGTGGACGAAAAGACACCCGTGGATGAAATTGCAACTATCATGGAAGAAAAAAAGGTCTACACGATTCCGGTTATGGATGGAAGTCGTTTGGTGGGAGTTGTAGGGCAGGCAGACCTCATAAGGACCCTTGTTCATTGAAAGAGGAATGTGTTATATACCGCACACGTTCTGCCGGAGAGACGGTTGATTTAGGCCGACAATTGGGCGGGTTTCTCAAAAGGGGTGATGTGATTTCACTGGCCGGGGAATTAGGGAGCGGAAAGACCTGGTTCACCAAGGGAGTGGGGTTGGGTCTGGGAATTGCCCGGAATATAATTATAACAAGCCCTACTTTTTCTCTTGTCAATGAGTATGAAGGGCGGCACACACTCTTTCATTTAGATGCATACCGGCTGGAAAGCCTGACCGATTTTCTGGCTGCCGGGCTTGATGAATATTTTTATCAAGAGGGCGTAGTGGTTATGGAATGGGCCGACCGGTGGCCTGAAATTTTGCCGGAGCGCAGGCTTAATGTTGAGTTTGTTATAAAGGACGAGCATTCGCGAGAAATCACCATGTCAGGTTATGATCCCCGGGCCGTTGAGATTCTGAAAAAAATGGAGAAAGTAAAAAGGTGAAATTGAGTTATGGCTTTAATTGTTCAAAAATACGGCGGAACTTCGGTTGGGAGTATTGAAAAAATAAAGGCGGTTGCCGAGCGGGTTTTAGATGACTACAGGCAGGGAAATCAGATGGTGGTTGTTCTGTCGGCCATGGCCGGCCAGACCGACGGTCTGATTAAATTGGCCGAAGAAATGACACCCCATCCTGATCCCAGGGAGCTTGACGTCCTTATGTCCACGGGCGAGCAGGTCAGCGTCGCCCTTTTTTCCATGGCCATAAAATCCATGGGGCATGAAGCCCGATCCCTGTTAGGTTTCCAGGCGGCTATTCATACAAGTCATTTATATGGTAAGGCAAGGATTCATGACATTGACACAGAGCGCATCACTAAGGAACTGAATAAGGAGAGAATTATTGCCGTGGCAGGTTTTCAGGGCCTTAATGAACGAGGTGATATAACTACCCTGGGAAGGGGCGGGTCCG
>DAOUXC010000099.1 GCA_030666795.1 Desulfobacteraceae bacterium | reverse complement strand
CATAGCCGGCACGCTCCAACATCTGCCGAAGTCATGCGCGAATCTGAACATCATCATCTATATCAAGAATTAGCGGCATTTTTCGTTCCTTTCTCCTCAGCTTCCGTCATTCTGTTTCTCAAATTCAGCAACATACGCTTCTAAGGTCAGGAGTGTTTTTTTATCCATTTCGATAAACTGGGTCCCTGATTTAACCTTTCCGTCTTCATCTGTTCCGAAATGAATAATTTTTCCCTTGATATCCACCATATTATCTTTGAGACCGATGGTCAGAACCATAGTATGTTCCGAATCAACAGGATTATATGTCTCCAGCAGGATTCCGCCTTTACTGACGTTCAAGGTCCTACCCATTCCCTGGTCCACTGCGCGGTTGTTCCCATCAAGGCACACATAGGACAAAAGATTTAGTGATTCAAATCTCGGATGTTTTCTTCTTTCTGTTCCCATCACCTATTTTCCTCACTTCCCGAACTTTACCTCCGACGTTCCCCTTGTTCCCTCGTTCCCTTGCATACAATAAAGGCCGGGAGACGATGTTACGGCGTGACGAAGGGACGGAAGGACAAACACCCGGGCTACTTATTCAGCAACCCTTTCAATTCTTCTTTGAGGAATGGCCACATCAACTTCAAACATGCTTTCAAGGCCTGGCCTACCCCATGGCCGTCAACAGCGCTCCCCGGGAATGAGGGGGCCTTGAGTTGTCCGTTCAGTTCCGTTTGCATCTTTTCGATAGGCATCAATGGGGTAACCTGCTCGTCCAGATCCCTTTTGTTGTACTGGAAGACCAGAGGAACCTCCAAAATGTTTTTATCAAAATCTTTGAGGTTCTTTTCCAGGTCTTTTAATGAAATAATATTTTCTTCACGCCTGACCTCAAGTGAATCCGCAACAAATACAATCCCGTCAACCCCCCTCAGGACGAGTTTCCTGGTGGACTTATAGCGCACGTGCCCCGGAACTGTATATAACTGGACCCGGACATTAAAGCCCTCTATTTTACCGAGTTCCATTGGAACAAAATCAAAAAAAAGTGTTTGATCGCTCTCAGTATTAATGGAAACTATTTCACCCGTTAACAGTTCTTTATACGCGTCGGCAATATACCTGAAATTGGTCGTTTTTCCACATCTGGCAGGACCGTAAATAACAATCTTGCAGGATATCTCCCTCGTTTTCAGATTGTAAACAGCCATAAAGTTTAACTCCAAAACGCTCAGTCCTTCAGGATTCTTGAAGCAGTTTGATCCGTTTTCTTTAACGTTGCATAAACAACGCGCCTTAGACAATCAAAATCTTTGAGCATTTTCAGAAATCACTTTGTGAACCTCGTTTCCGATGAGGGCTTCGATTTCAGCGATGAGTTCTTGGGCGGGAAGCACATTAAAACGAGGGTCAGCTGAAATAACAACTTCTTTTCCATTAGACGTTTGCACCTTGAATACCAATTTGCACTCTCCGGGGTATTTGAACACGATATCCTGCAGGTCCTCTAAGACTTCTTTTGATACACTTTCCTCGCTGAGGTTTAGTATAATGGCCTTAACGGATTTCTGTCGGATTGAATCCAAGGTGACGATTTCCTGGGCAATGATCTTGGCAGTGCTGTCACCGATTTCAGCACTGCCGGTGATGAGTAGAGGTTCATCCCCTTTGAGAATGGGAGCGGTTCTGTTGAAAACATCGGGGAATATGACCGCTTCTGTTGAACCGGTCAGGTCTTCCAGAGAAAGTATGGCCATCTTGTCTCCCTTCCTGGTCCGCTTCATCTTCAGGCTTTCCACAACGCACGCGATTTTGACAATGCTCTTATCCTTCTGTGCCGGAAGATCCTGAATGGAGCAGGTGGCGAAACGTCCTATCTCCTTATTATACCCGGCCAAAGGGTGTCCGGTAATATAAAAGCCAAGGGCCTCCTTTTCTTTTCTCAATTTTTCCTTTTCATTCCATTCATCGATATCCGGAAGATCGAAAAGATCATTTAAACCACCATCTTTTAAGTCCAAGGACCCAAACATATTCAACTGATTCGGGTCATGGTTGGCGCCGGATATCTTGAGTGCATCATCTAAGGCCGCAAAAAGCCTTGACCTGTAGACGCCCGTAAAATCTAGGGCACCGCAAAGGATCAGGCCTTCGACCACCCTTCGATTAACCTTGGCCCCCTCTATCCTACCTGTAAATTCAAACAGGTCTCGAAAAGACCCGTGTTCTTCCCGCTCCAGAATGATAGACTCCACGGCCTTTAAACCCACATTCTTGACTGCCGCCAGGCCAAAACGGATTTTATCACCCACAACAGAAAAGTCCGCCCGGCTTTCATTGATATCCGGAGGCAGAATACTGATACCCATGTCCCGGCATTCTGCTATATTCTTAATGGTCTTGTCCTGGTTACCCATGTCCTGTGTCAAAAGGGCGGCCATGAACTGCACAGGATAACGGGACTTAAGATATGCAGTCTGATAAGCGATCATGGCATAGGCAGCGGAATGAGACTTATTGAAACCGTATCCCCCGAATTTATCAATCAGCTCAAAAATCCTCTCGGCCATTTTCGGCTCAACGCCGTTTTCAGTGGCCCCTTCAATAAAACGCGCCCTGTGTCTTGCCAAAACCTCCGGCTTCTTTTTTCCAACGGCCTTCCTGAGTTCATCGGCCTCGGCCATGCTATATTTTGCCAGGATCTGGGCACTCTTCATGACCTGTTCCTGGTATAGTATGACCCCATATGTCTCCTTTAAAATGGGTTCAAGCTGGGGAAGAAAATAATTGATCTTACCATTACCATGCTTTCCATTAATGAAGTCATCAACCATGTTGCTGCCCAGAGGACCCGGTCGGTAAAGGGCAACAAGGGCAATCACGTCCTCAAATACCTCCGGTCTGAGCTTTCGTAAGAGTTCTTTCATGCCCGAACTCTCCAACTGGAACACGCCGGTTGTCCTTCCTTCGCTAATAAGCCGATAGGTAGCCTCATCGTTGAGGGGAATTTTATCAATATCAAATTTATCACCGGTAGTTTCTTCGATCAATCTCAGTGTATGTTTGATCACGGTCAGGGTCTTAAGCCCCAAAAAATCAAATTTGATTAGACCCAGTTGTTCGATCCGGTCCATGGTATACTGGGTCATAATCTCGTCTCTGGCACCCTTAAAAAGAGGCAGATACTCCACAAGCGGTTTGTCTGCAATAACAACCCCGCATGCATGGGTGGATGCATGCCGGGCCAGGCCCTCTAAGGAACGGGATATTTTCAAGAGTCTTTTTGCAGGACCATCCCCCTTTTCAAGCTTTTCCAGTTCCGGTTCTTCTTGAATGGCCCTCTCCAGTTTGACCCCGGGCCCCTCCGGGACCAATTTGGCGATACGGTCCACTTCTCTAATAGGTATATCAAGACTGCGGCCCACGTCTCTTATCACGCCCCTCGCCTTCATGCTCCCGAAAGTAATGATCTGGCCGACATTTTCACGGCCATATTTTTCGGCCACATAGTGGATCACCTCGTCCCTGCCCTCCATGCAGAAGTCAATATCGATATCGGGCATGCTGATACGCGCAGGGTTCAGGAACCTCTCAAAAAGAAGGCCGTATTTAATGGGCTCGATATTGGTAATGGCCAGGGAATAGGCCACTAAAGAACCGGCTGCGGATCCGCGTCCGGGACCTACGGGGATATCACGACTGCGGGCATGGTCAATAAAGTCTGCCACTATCAGGAAGTAGCCGGCAAAGCCCATGTTCCGAATAGTCTGAAGTTCAAAATCGAGTCTTTCTTCGTATTGGCTGATGACTTCTTCGGAAAGAGGCCCCTCTTCCTCTTCCTTCTGGGCAAGTCTTTTCCTGAGCCCGGCCCCGGCAGCTTCGGTCAGCATGTCGTTCAGGTCCTTGTTTCCCTGTACTTGAAACACGGGGTATTTGTATTGACCGAATTCCATCTCATAGTTGCAAAGATCTGCCACCAGGGCGGTATTGGAAATGGCATCATCAAAACCCGGTAGCGCCTGTTCCATTTCAGAGCGTGATTTGAAATAGAATTCATTTGATGAGAATTTGAGCCGTTTCTCATCATCAACGGATTTGCCTGTCTGGATACAGAGCAGTACATCGTGTGCCTCCGCGTCTTCCTGGTCCAGATAATGGCAGTCATTTGTGGCTACCATCGGGATGGACAGTTCCCGGGAAAATTCCTTAATGGTCTTGTTCACCCTTATCTGGTCGCGCAGTTTATTGGCCTGCACCTCAAAGTAGAATCGGTCATTATCAAAAATAGCGGCCAGCTCTTTTGCCTTTTCCCTGGCCGTATCAATCCTTCCGATATTTATATTATAGGAAACGATCCCTTTCAGGCAGGCGGACAGGGCAATGAGCCCGGCATTATGCTCCTTGAGGAGTTCCATATCCACACGGGGGTGATAGTAGAACCCTTCCAAATGACCTAATGTTACCAGTTTGCTCAGGTTCTTGTATCCTTCCTCGTTCTTAACCAGAAGAATCAGGTGATGGGCATTGGGACGTCCGTCGGTTGACGGAGACCGGACGCGCCGGTCCCCGGGTGCCACATAGATTTCACACCCGATGATCGGTTTTATTTCGGCCCTTTTAGCCTCTTTATAAAACTGGACCGCCCCGAACATATTGCCATGATCCGTTATAGCCACGGCATTCATTCCAAGTCGCCTGCATTTTGCAAGCATTTTATCAGTCCGAATGGCCCCGTCCAAAAGACTGTATTCGGTATGCACATGAAGGTGAACAAAAGGTGAATTGCCGGTCACGTTATCCTCACAAAATTCCGATTTATTTATGATGGGCGTTTAAAAAGCCCATCAATCCCGCACAGCGGGAGGGTGCGGGTGGAACCATTTGAATTCACTCAGATGGCGGGGGAGGGGTAGCCCTACTCCGACTAAGGAAAAGACGCAGAGCGTCTTTTCCTTAGGTAATCATTTATGATATTCCAACAATTATCAAAAAAATGGACTGCGGCGCTTCCGCAAGAATCATTAGCTGTTGTCACGGAATCGGCGAATATGATACGGTATAAAAAGTCAATCATCAAGGCCGTTTTTGAACTTAATTGCGTAAGAATCTCTTTTTTTAAAACGGCGACATCCCGCCGATGGCGGGATTGCATAAAATTGCGAAGCCTATTGATGGACTCATAAAAAGTCCATCAATAGGCCGAGGGCGGGTAAGCCCCGGCCTGGGGTGGGGGTGGAACCATTTGAATTGACTTCAAATGGCGGGGGAGGGGTAGCCCTACTCCGCCGAGTAAAAAGGCGCAAAGTGACTTTTTACGAGGTTATCAATTGTATAACTTGGAAGGAAAATAAGTGAACACCCGGCAGCAGCAAAACCTGGAAAACAGGGTTGAAAAACTCAAAGTTCAGAACCTGGCCCTGAGAAAAAAATTAAATACCCTCAACAAGGAACACAAGTCTCTTGAGAAGGCATTAAGGGACACCCGTAAATTACTCAAGGATATCCCCGGATCCGTGGTACTCATACAGGACGGAAAGATTATTCTCATGAATGAAACTGCCAGGGACCTGTTAGGTTATGCCGAAGAAGAGATCTTGGGTCGAAACTTTCTTGATTTCATTCATCCTGACTCCGTTGAATATGTGAAAAACCTCCACGAAAGAAGGATTTCAGGAAAACCGGTGCCGGATGATTATGAAACCTATCTGGTCACCAGAGACGGTGAAAATCTCTGTTGCGAGTTTCGTGTAAAAAAAATCATATATCAGGGCCGGAACGCATTTTTGTTCGACATAACCGGTCTTGATCAAAGGAAGCAGAAAGAAATGCGGATCCTCCGATCCCGAAAGATGGAAGCCCTCACTCGAATGGCAACCGGGCTGGGTCGAGAATTCAACCGCTTCTTAAGCATGCTCGACGAGCATGGTCTGCGCGCTCAAGGCGTTGAATCTTTTTCACGTAAGGAACTGATCAGGTCGTTGAGAAAAATTGAGGCGGCAAGAGAAAAAGGAAATTTTATCACCGAACAACTCTCCTGCCTGACAATGGCTCAAAACGACAGATCGGACATTGTTCTCCTGGACCTGAAAAAGACAGTTAAAAAAGTTGTTGCCGCAACCCGGCCCAAGTGGAAGGGGGATATGGAAGACTCGGGAGTCAGGATAAACGTCAAGACCTACCTGAGAGCCCTTTCTCCGGTAGAAGCTTGCCCCCGGGAAATCCAGGATGCACTTGTGAGCATTATGCTAAACGCCATTGACGCATTGCCTGAGGGTGGAGAGATCTATTTGACCACAGAAGAAAACAACGGTTTTGCCCACGTATATGTCCAGGATAATGGTGTGGGCATCCCGGATGATATCAAGAACAAGATATTTGACCCCTTTTTTACCACTAAAGACGAATCCGGGATGGGACTGGGGCTGAGTCTGGCTTACGCCATTATCGATCGCCATAAAGGAGAAATCGAGGTCATGAGCCAGGAAGGCCAGGGGGCCACTTTCATTATCAAACTCCCTTTGGCCCCGAAGACTCCCCCGTCCAAGACTAAAGGCCCAAAGAAAAGGATCAGGGATTCGAATATCTTGATCATTGCGGATGAGGTTATAGTCAAAGATCTTCTGTCCCAATTACTCGTGAGTAAGGGCGGCAGGGTTACTACTGTTTCCACTGGTATGGAATGTCTGAAATTGTTGAGGAAAAATAAATTTGATCTTGTTATTGCCGATCTGGATACCGCAGACCTCAATGCCCCCGCAATTATTCCAAAAATAAGAAACATGGATAAAAACTTAGCCGTTACCCTGGTCAATGCCGTTGAAGAGAAAGGACGTTCCCGTGCACTCAAAAAAATAGGTGCTGACCTGGTAATCGGCAGGCCTTTGGACATGGACAGGACGCTTTCCCTTATCTCCGGGGTTTTGGCAACGAGGTCCAAGTCTTAATGGGCAGGCCAATTGAAAAAACCGGGGTCCCTTTGGCCGAAAGGATGCGACCTGAAAAATTAGAAGATATCGTGGGCCAGGAACACATCATTGGCCCGGGTTCCCCCCTGACTAAGGCCATTCGCAGCGGACACATTTTTTCAGTAATTTTTTGGGGCCCTCCCGGCTCGGGCAAAACCACCTTAGCCAGACTAATGGGTGAGCATGCGAATATCCCTTTTCATTCATTTTCCGCGGTTACCTCCGGGGTCAAAGAACTAAGGCAAATCATTGAACAGGCAAAAATGGTAAAGGCAACTTCGGACCGGGCCACCATCCTCTTTGTGGATGAGATCCATAGGTTCAACAAGGCCCAGCAGGATGCCTTTCTGCCACATGTGGAAAGCGGGCTCATCATTCTGATCGGCGCAACCACACAAAATCCCTCCTTTGAGGTCATTTCGCCCCTCCTCTCAAGGGCCAGGATGATGACCCTTAACCCCTTAAGCAAAGAAGAAATCACGGCCCTCTTACTCCGGGCCCTAAATGACAGGGAGCATGGAATGGGTACTCTCGATATTGAAATCGCTCCCCATGCCCTCGAACACATGGTCGATCTCTCACAGGGGGATGCCCGTGTGGCGCTGAATAATTTAGAAGCAGCTGTTTACTACGCCTCAGGGGGCCGGGATGAATCACCGGTCAGGTTGGACCTGAAAGCCATTGAAGCTGCCCTTCAAAGAAAGGCCCTGCCATACGATAAGGACGGGGAAGAACATTATAACCTGATTTCGGCATTTCACAAGAGCATGAGGGGAAGTGATACCCAGGCATCCATCTACTGGCTTTACAGAATGTTGATGGCAGGAGAGGACCCGCTTTTTATCTGCCGAAGGATGATCCGTTTTGCCACCGAGGACGTGGGCATGGCCGATCCCAACGCCTTGCAGACAGCCCTTGCGGCCTTTGATTCCTGGCAAAAGGTAGGGCCCCCGGAGGCGGAACTGGCATTAGCTGAGGCCGCGGTTTATTTAGCCACGGCCCCAAAGAGCAATACCCTTTATTTAGCGGAAAAAACCGTCAAACAGGAAATAGAAAAATCCGGGGCACTAGCCGCACCCCTCCATATCAGAAATGCCCCGACCGCATTGATGAAAAAACTGGGTTACGGACGCGGATACCTTTACCCCCATAATTATCCGGGCGGCCGGGTGGAACAGGAATACCTTCCCAAAGACATAAAAGACCGGGTTTTTTACCGGCCTACGGACAGGGGTTTTGAGAGGGAAATAAGGAAGAGGATGGTGGAAAGAAAAAGGGACTAATTCTCCTAACGGTGAGATATCAAAACCGATAACTCACAAAAACTTGTTAAAAATGAAGATTGACGGGCTCGTAAAAAGGCGCACAGCGATTTTTTACGAGGTTATCAAGATTGAAAGGCTGGTGATTTTCATGACTGGTAAGAATTCCGGAAAATGGATTTATCTGGATCACAACGCGACCACGCCCGTGGATTCGGAGGCACTGAAGGTAATGCTGCCCTATTTGCAGGATGAATTCGGCAACCCATCCAGCGGCTATGCCCTCGGCCTGAAGGCCAAAGAAGGTGTTGAAAGGGCACGACAGGAGGTCTCCTCTCTTCTGGGATGCGGGAATGATGAAGTTATCTTCACGTCAGGCGGAACCGAATCCAACAATATGGTCTTAAAGGGTCTGATTGATTTCAAAAAACTTGAAAAGTTCCACATGATAACCTGTGCGGTGGAACATCCGGCCATCCTCAATCCGGCTTTATATCTTATGGAATTGGGAGCTAATGTCACAATCCTGCCCGTGGACAGCTTGGGTCAGGTAGACCCATGCGAATTTCGGAAGGCCATTTTGCCCAATACCGGTTTGATCAGCATAATGTTGGCCAACAATGAAACAGGGACACTCCAGCCGATAAAAGAAATCACTAATATAGCAAGGGAGCACGGCATCCCGGTCCACACGGACGCGGCACAGGCCGTGGGCAAGATTGAAGTTGACGTGAATGAGCTCGGTGTTGACTTCCTGTCCGTTGCCGGGCATAAGCTCTACGGGCCTAAAGGTGTCGGGGCCCTGTTCATCCGTAACGGCCGGAACCTGACGCCCCTCATGCACGGCGCGGCCCAGGAGGCGGGAAAGCGGCCCGGAACCGAGAACATTATCCTGGCAGCCGGTCTTGGGGAGGCATGCCATATTGCAAGGGAAAAACTCGAACACGATATTAAAAACATGAAAACACTGCGGGACCGTTTGCAGGAACTCCTGTTTGAGGAATTGGACGGTCTTGTATTGAACGGCCATCCCAATGAGCGACTCCCCAATACCTTGAATGTCTCGGTCCCCGGTCTGGAGGGAGGTCAAATCCTTGAGGGTCTCCCCACTGTCATGGCCTCCACCGGGGCCGCCTGTCACGACCGGACAGTGAGACTCTCCCACGTGCTTTCGGCCATGGCCGTTCCGCCCGAAATCGGCATGGGCGCACTCAGGCTCACTGTGGGAAGGAGCAATACCATGGATCAAATCGAAGAGGCCGCCGAACTCATAATCAATCAGGTGAAAAGGATGGGAAATGGAAAAACAGACTGAGGAAAAACCCGCACTGCTGATAGTTGATATGCTGAAGGACAGCTTTGATGAGAAACACAATTTGGCTATTACACCCATTGCCAGAAAGATTATCGCACCCATAAACGAGATGATCGGCGTATTCAGAAGGGAGAACTGGCCGATTGTCTTTCCCTCGGACGCCTTTCACGAGGACGACTTTTTCTTCAAGGGACGGATGAAGCCCCATTCCATAGCAGGAACCCCGGGTGCTGAGGTCACTGAAGAACTGGACCGCGAAGAGGAAGACTACTGGCTACCCAAGCCCAGGTTTTCCGGCTTTTTTAAGACCGGGCTGGAAGACTGGCTCAGGGAAAGGGGAGTGACACTCTGCGCGGTCGCCGGTATTACAACCAACTTTTGTGTCCTGACCACGGTCCTGGATGCCATCTGTTGTGATTTCAAGGCGATCCTTTTGGAGAATTGCACTGCGGCTATTTCTGCGGACATTCATGAAAAGACATTGGACATATACCGAAGAAATGTCATGGGGCCACTGTTGAGGGTTGCCACATCCACCGATATAATAGCGGAACTTATGGGGAGGAAGTGATATATAGGAGGCAGGAATATTGAAGCCCCTGTAATACTCGCAACCCAAGGTCGAGTCGGAAGCAAGGAATGTTCTGATCCTGAAACCTTGGTTATCATTACTGATATAGCCGCAAAAAGGCGCAAAATGCACAAGAACAAAAGACTACATAGGGTTTCCTGAAAAAGTAGTCTAATTGCGATTTACGGCGTTTTGCCGCTATCATT
>DAOUXC010000094.1 GCA_030666795.1 Desulfobacteraceae bacterium | reverse complement strand
CCTTATTGAAACGGACAAGACAGGCAAATCCAACGTTGAGTTTGATAACACGAAGAAAGTCTCCCCCGTGGAAACGGAGGAGAGGGTCCCGGCAAAAGAAATTAAACTGCCGGCCCTGGTCTTCAGAGAAGTGCACATCGAAAAGATACGACTCACCTACAAAGACGGTCCTACCGGCAAGAGTCACTCGATGAAATTGGAGAGCCTTACCACGGGGGCCGCTGATATGGACTCTCCCATTTTTTTGGTACTTAAAGGCTCATACAACGATAATCCATTTGAAGTTAATGGGACCTTGGGGCCTATAGCCGCATTGACCGACCCTGAAAGACCATGGTCACTTAAACTGAAGGCAAAGACCGGTGGTACTACAGTAAGTGCCGACGGCTCCATCATGGACCCCATGGATGGGAAGGGGATCTCTCTTGCCGTGACCGTCGAGGGGCGGTCAGTGTCCGATATTGCCAAACTTGCAAATGCGGCAGGCGTGCCTGACATAGGGCCGTTTAAGGCAGGATTCAAGATATCCGACCCCGCGGTCAAGACTTATAAGATATCCGATCTCCGGATTACACTCGGGGCCAACAAACTGGATGGCGCGATGGAGATAAGTCTGACAGGTGAAAGGCCGCGGCTCAAGGCCGTGCTGTCTTCACGGAGACTGGATCTGCGGCCGCTTCTTTCCAAAGACGAGGACAGGGGCGACCGGAAAAGGCCGTCAACTCCGGCCGCGGTAAAGAAAGAAAAGCTGTTCCCGGATGACCCGCTACCATTAAAAGCTTTGAACAGGGCCGATGCCGATTTCACATTCAAAGCTGTGGAGATCATGCTTCCGAGGCTTGCGTTCAATGACCTTAATGTCCACGCGTTCATTGAAAAAGGACACCTTACTGTGAAGACCCTCAAGGCCGTTATTGGCGGCGGAAACCTGGACGCCCGGCTTGACCTGCTCCCCCGGGGCGAGACCGCGGCCATGACCGCGGCCATGAAAATCACCGGGCTCGACTTAGGCCGTATGCTCCATGAGCCGGGTGCCGGGGAGATGATCGAAGGCAGGCTTGATATGGACCTGAGTGTTTCCGGCCGGGGCGGTTCAACCGCTGAAATCATGGCCGGGCTCAACGGCAAGACCATCGTGGTCATGGGCAAGGGGAGTATCAACAACAAATACATTGATATGTTAGGAGCCGACCTCAGCTCCGGTCTGTTCCGGGTGCTCAACCCGATAAAAGAAAAAGATGAATACAGCGAGTTCAATTGCTTTGTGAGCGGTTTCGGCATCAAGAATGGGCTTGCGAATGTGACGGCCTTAGTCTTCGACACCAAAGCCATGAGCGTGGTGGGAAAGGGGAGAATCAATCTGAAGACAGAGGAACTGGACCTGGGGCTCAGGCCCTCTCCCAAAAAGGGCTTGAAAACCGGTATTACGGGAAAGCTCAGTCTGAGTCTGGGTGAGCTAGCCAGGCCCTTGAAGTTGGCCGGGACCTTAGCCGATCCATCTCTCACTGTTGATCCTACCCAGACCGCAATCACCCTTGGCAAGGCCGTGGGCGGTGCGTTGCTGTTCGGCCCTGTGGGCATTGCCGCCGCATTAGCCAGTGAAAGCCCTGACGATAAAAACCCTTGTCTTACGGCAATTGAGGCAGCGAAAAAGGGTGTCAGGGGTTCGGGCGACAAGAAACCGGACAAGGAAAAGGGTGTAGTCGAGGGTATGGGCGACAAAATAAAGGGATTGTTCGGCAAATAAATACGTTAACCTCGTTTGAATAAAAAAATATCCGGGGACCTTCTTACGACAGTCTCCGAGCTTCCCATAAACCGTATTATGTGTTAGTCTCCGAAAGTCCGCTTTTCCGTACTGAAAACTCAACGCCCGAAGGGCTGAGTTTGAGCCTTTAATAAACCGCAAGAAAATTTTATTACTTTTTTTCAGGAGGTCAAAATGGAAGGAAAAGGACAGACAGCTTTGGTGACAGGGGCAAGCAGCGGGATGGGACAGGAAACAGCCAAAAAACTGGCGGAGAAAGGGTTTCAGGTAATTGCCGCGGCAAGAAGGATGGATCGTCTTAATGAGCTTGCTGATCAGGTTCAGGGAATTATTCCCAAACAGGTGGACCTTTCGAATCCTGAAGACGTTGAAAAATTCAGCAGCTATATCTCGAGCCTGTCGGAGCCGGTTTCCGTACTCATCAATAATGCCGGTTACAGTATTAGGGGCGCCCTCGAGGATATCAGCCTTGGGGATGTGAGACGTTTATTCGAGGTGAATGTATTTGCCCTGGTTCGGGTCACCCAGGCCTGCCTGCCCGGAATGCGCAGGTTGAGAAAAGGGACAATCGTGAACCTCAGTTCCATCGTCGGAAAATTTACCTTTCCCATGACCGGTGGGATTTATGCTGCGTCTAAGCATGCCGTGGAGGCCATAAGTGATGCGATGCGAATGGAACTGCGTCCATTTGGGATACGGGTGGTGGCGATCCGTCCGGGGGTTATCGTCACTGAATTTAACGAGGTGGGAAATCAAATGAGCGGTGATGTCATGGCCCGGACCGATCCTGATTATAAACCCGTGTATGAGGCAGCCGGGGCCGGGATAGGAAAAATGTTCGGCGGTGTTTCCATACCGGGACCTGACTTGATCGCCGATCTCATCGTAGATGCCGTGCTCTCGGATGCCCCGAAAACCGTCTATTCCGCCGGTCCCTTCAGTGATGAGTTCTTGGGTCAGCGCGCTAAACTGGATGACGACGAATTCGATGCCTTTCTGACCGAGAAATTCGGACTTGCCGGATTAAAGGTCTGAGCGGAAAATGTCGTCGCATTTTTTAGCTTTACAAATTCCCCGAATAACTTTTAGATATAAAGCAACCCCATAGCGGGTTAATTCGCCAAAAGCACTGGGCACTCTGGAATATCTTCGGAGCCAATTTTATATTCAACCATTTTACTGAACCCTTCAGGTAAATGCCATGGCAAAGATAGACCAGGTTTTAGCAAAGGCAGCTGAAATAAAGGCCTCTGATGTCCTTATTGCGGTCTGCACCCCCCCCATGTTCAGGCATTTAGGGGAATTGAAGAAATTCAAGACCCAGCCAATTTCCACTACTGTTACCAAAGCAATCATCCACGAAATCCTCACACCGGAGATGCAGGAAAAGTTTGAAAAGGGCCTGAAACTTGACTTCTGTTATCAAACGGAAAGTAACAACCGTTCTACTTGCCGGTAGGTGGTGAATTTAAAGATGGACACAACAAAACAAATTCAATCACTTTTCAACGAAGCAAAGGTTTATCAATCCCAAAGCCTTTTTGCGGAGGCAAGGGAGAAATACATAGAGACAGCGAGATTGATACAGAAAAGCGAGCGACTGAAAAATAAAGACACGCTCATAGCGATTATCTCAAAAAGGCTCAAGGCATTAGAGAATGATGTGGATGGCTTTGAGAAATTAGGCGCATCACCCAGGATGTCCGTAAAGGAAGAAGATGTTGTCAAGGAATCACTGTTTCTTTCAAAAGACAAAAAAACCGACACATATGCCCTTGAAGTAGCAGCGGCCCTGCTCGGATTCGGGCAGTTTGAACAGGCGATTAAAGAGTTTAAGAAATTGTTAAAAAGAGACACTCTTCGTGTTGCTGCAGCAAAAAATATAATAAGGTGCTACATTGCCGTTTCTTCATTGAAAAGAGCATTGGCTGAATATCAGAAGTGGCTGAACAGCGATTTTTTTCCTTCGGATCAGTTGGAAAAAATACGCTTTTTTATTGAAGCCATTCTGAAACGAAAAGGAATCAATAAGACAATTCCGAGAAGAGAGGCTGCAACCGCTGGTACTGAGACTGAGACAAAGGAAGAAACCGTTCTTGATGTCATATCCGTGATCATTACATTGGACAAGGGACCTCAAAAGGGAGAGGGTCTTGCGCTGGATGTGAGTTCTCAGACCGGAAACATTATAAGCGTGATAGTGTCAGACATGGATCAAGGTTTTATTGATAACCTGGAAGTTGGATCAAGGCTTGATGATGTCCAGTTTTTCTCACCCATTGCAGTACTCAGGGGATCTTGTATTGTGTCAGGGAAGACACTCATAAGCTCAGGACAAAAAAAGGGAAGTTACAGTATTGTCATAAAGATTTTGTAGCATATGAAGGAGACGCAAATGGACCGGAAGCCTAATTCGGAAATGGAAGACATTATGGAAGGAATGGCCGATGACCTGGCATCCACGCGCAACGATGAAAATCAGCGCGGCAGTGGGACATCCACTGATTTCAAGTCCCAGATAAGGATCCTGGTTCCCTGGGGCGCGGGTATTCTCATCCTGAGTGTCATTATCGCCCTGTTTTTGGGAAGTGGCAGCAATGTCTCCACTGAGGACCTGGCTGCAATTGATGCGAAAATTGATCTGCTTGGCCAGAAATTGACACGGCTGGAGGGTCTGGAGAATAAGCTCGTCCAGCTCGACAAGCAGGGAAAAAACCTGCAAAAATCTGTTGTGAGAACGGATAAGTCTTTAAAATCTCAGGCAAAACGATTAGACAAATTGACCAAAAGCATTGACGGGCTCCAAAAGAAAATGGCCGCGCCTGCCACGAAAGCCAAAGCCCCGCGCACAATCAAAAAGAAACAGACGTCTGTGGTTGGGGGTCGTTATCACCAGGTGCGGGAGGGGGAAAGTTGTTACCGGATCGCCCAAAAATACGGCATTACAGTGGATGAACTGCTCCGCTTCAACAAACTGAAGAAAAGCCAGGCAATTTATCCGGGCCAGAAACTCTTGGTCGCGCCGGCGGGAAAATGAAAATAACAAATGAAATTTTCCAGGTGGGCGGCGGGGAATTGACCTCTCCCGAGGACGCGGCCATCTATCTGATCAATTTCGCGGGTCACGCAGCCCTTGTGGATGCGGGATGCGGCCGATCACGAAAAAAGGTCTTCGACAATATCCGGGCATGCAATGTGAACCCTGAAGAAGAGATCGAATATCTTCTGATTACCCACTGCCACTATGACCACACCGGCGGTGCAAAGCAGATAAAAGACATGGCTCAATGCAAAGTCGTGGCACACGAACTGGAGGCCCGATTCTTAGAGCAGGGAGACAATAACGTGACCGCGGCCAAGTGGTACGGCTCAAGCCTTGAGCCCTTTGCGCTCGACAGGAAATTAGTCATTTCTCGGGAACAAATCGATTTGGGCGGCAGGCCCATAGAGGCGATTCACACACCGGGTCACTCCCCGGGATCGGTGGTTTACGTGACCGAATCCCAGGGTCTCAAGGTGCTCTTTGGGCAGGATGTTCACGGCCCATTGGACCCAAGCCTTCTTTCAAACAGGGAAGACTACCTTCGCTCTCTCAATCTCCTCCTTTCCCTTGAAGCCGATATCCTTTGTGAAGGCCATTATGGCGTTTATAAGGGGAAACGTGAAATAGGTGATTTCATAAGATCTTTTATGAAATAATGTGGTGAGTCATCAACAAATTCGGGGACTCTCCTACGATCCGGAGTGGTTTTGATGATAGATATTTCCCAGATCGATTATTCAGCCTTGGACCGGCCAGAGATTCTCATGTTCCTTTTTCATCCCAGACCTGAATGGGGAGAACCCGGTTCCGAAGGGAATGCCAGGGATCTGTTGATCCCGGTAGAAAGCGACGTGGTCGTGGGAACCCGGTTTTACCCTGCCGGCACATCGGCTCCTACCATCCTGTTCTTTCATGGAAACGGCGAGATCGTCGCGGATTACGATCAAATGGGACCTCTTTACAACCGCATTGGTATCAATTTTCTGGTCGCTGATTACCGTGGTTATGGCCGCTCAACGGGCGAACCCACGATCACGAATATGATGCGGGACTGTCACGTGATCTTCGATTATGTAAAAAAATGGCTTAAGGAAAACGTTTATTCCGGCCCGTTCATTGCCATGGGGAGGTCATTGGGCAGCGCGTCCGTGCTTGAGCTTGTGTCCCATTACAGAAGCGAGATAGACGGGCTCATTGTGGAGAGCGGTTTTGCCTATGCCGGTCCCCTGCTCAGGCTTTTGGGTATCAATGTAGAGGCCATGGGATTCAAAGAAGAGGCAGGTTTTAGAAACGTGGAGAAGATAAAGGGCTTTGACAGGCCCACCCTGGTCATACACGCAGAGTTGGACCATATCATACCCTTTTCAGACGGAAAGGCCCTGTATGAAGCAAGCCCGGCCCCGGACAAGACCATGCTCAAGATACCGGGGGCCAATCACAATGATATCTTTATGCGCGGTTTATCCGAATATATGACGGAGATAAAAGCGCTGGTGGAGAAGCTGTAATGTAATACCTCTGCTCTATTTTATTTCGTCTTAGGAAACCAAATCCTCTTGGCGTGGTCAGAGATAATGGCTCTGCCTTGGAGTTTTGTGTCTAAAAATACAAATTCCAAGCACCAAATTACAAATAAATCCTAAACTCCAATATTCAATGACCAAAACCTTCCAGGACAAGACATTGTTTGGATTTTCGAATTTTGGTCATTGGAATTTTTTTGATATTTGGAATTTGATATTTGGAATTTCAATAAGTCAATGAAATTCCAACAAAGCAAATCCCTTCTGGGGATAACCAAGGCCTGGTCCTCTGGGCCAGGATTTTTACTCCACCTTCAAGCTGCCGGTAATTTCCTCGATTTTAGTAATTCCCTGATCCTTACAGAACTTTCTTAAACCCTCTATGACCTTAATAGATACCCGCGGGTCAACAAAGTTGGCCGTGCCTACCTGGACCGCGCTCGCCCCGGCCATAAGAAATTCAAGGGCATTCCGGTAATCCATGATCCCACCCACACCGATAACAGGGATTTTAACGGACCTTGCCACCTGACAGACCATATAGACCGCCACAGGTCGAATGGCAGGCCCGGACAGGCCCCCGGAGATATTGGCCAGTTTGGGAACGCGTGTTTCAATGTCAATGGCCATACCGGTAAGCGTGTTGATCAAGGAAACCGCATGGGCGCCCGCCTTTTCCACTGCCTTAGCTATTACCGTAATGTCCGTAACATTTGGGGACAATTTGACGATGACCGGTTTATCCGTGTTTTCCAGGACCTTTTCGGTAACCTGTGCGGAGATATCCGGGTCTGTGCCAAAGGTCATGCCACCTTTGTCCACGTTAGGACATGAGATATTTACCTCAATGGCCGAGATGCCCTCAACACCTTTGAGACCGGCCGCCACGGCACCATACTCATCTATGCTGTGACCATATATGTTGACGATTACCGCCGTATTGAGTCTTTGCAGCCTGGGGAGTTTTTCCTTTAAAAAGTTTTCCAGCCCAATATTGGCCAGGCCGATTGCATTCAACATGCCGCAGGGGGTTTCCACGATCCTGGGTGGCGGGTTCCCTGCTCGTGGCTTGAGGGAAAGACCTTTGACCACAATGCCGCCAAGCTCGTTAAGGTCAATCAGCTCGGAGAATTCCTGTCCATAACCAAAGGTACCGGATGCGGTAAGTACCGGATTCTTTAATTCCAGGGGACCTATTCGTACTTTTAAATCAGGTTCGGACATGACTTACAAGGATTCCCAGTCTATGGTGTGAACATCAAAAACCGGCCCGTCCTGGCATACGTGGTAATAGGTTTTATTGCCGTCTTTCGAAGCCCTTACAGCACAACCCTGGCAGGCGCCAAGGCCGCAGGCCATGGTTGCCTCCAAAGATACCTGGCAGGGAATGTCCCGCTCAATGGTCAGGGCCGCCACCCGCTTTAGCATGGGCAGGGGACCACAAGTAAAGATTTTTAAATGGCCTTCGGCAGATTCGGTCAGATGGGATGCAAGGAGTTCTGTCACAAAACCCGGATGACCGGCCGTGCCGTCATCCGTGGCAATTGAGATGTCCGTCAGGTTGAGGCCAACCTGTTCCATTGGCACTATCTCATTGGCAGAGCGGTATCCGGCTATAAATAATAAATTGCTTTTTACCGCCTGGGCCAGAAAAACAAGCGGGGCGACACCTATACCGCCTGACACAAAAATGGATTTGCGCCCTGGCTCAGGGAGTTCAAATCCTCTTCCAAGGGGACCCACCACTGACAGTTTTTCCCCTTTCACGGCATTTGACATGATGGCGGTTCCCTTGCCCACGACTTTGTAGAGGATTAGAAACAGATCATCTCCCCGGGTCCCGCATATGGAAAAAGGGCGTCTCAAAAGCGGGTCCGTATTCGGGCCTACCCGGATCATTACGAACTGACCCGGCCTTGCTTGAATCACTATCTCAGCGGACCTCAGGCCCATCAAGAAAGTCCCGGGGGCGATCTTTTTATTGAATATGATTTGTGTGTTCTGCTCAATCACGGCAATCCTTGAAATGCACGGCCTTTAGTCTGCACAGAATCAGGAACATATTTTTTATACCTTTGTACACAAAATGTCAGGATGAAGCAATAGCAGATATAAAGGGAATGGAAAACCCATCTAAAATGAAGCCTTCTCCTTGAATCAAGCGGTTCAGTAGAGCCCGGGATGCATTTGGGTTGGTCAAAGAAGGAACAGGTGTTATGGACTTATATGGGCAGATGAATTTTGAGATAGCGACTTCCTGCCTGAGGCAGGAAGTGAAGAAATCGTTACTTATTGAGTCATACGACCTGGTTTCCTAAGAGAAAACGAAGCTTAAAGGATCGCATCTACTTCAGAAGCGGTTTTTTCCACTGAAAATTCGAGTTCCTTTAGACTCATTCCGAAAACACTTATTGCGTCACAGTATTCTATGCCTACAGTGACGGTATCATTTTCGTCTTTGTCTATAAAAAAATCGTCCCCTGAGAAACCAGGCCAGTCGTACCTTATTTTTTCGGATAGGAACTGCCTTGTATCCGAAACGCTGTTTTTTGTTCCATAGATGGCGGCAGCGCGTATTTCATGCCCAAGCCAGTATTTGTTCCAATAGGGCCTTGCAGCGCTCGCAACACACAACAAAAAAACAATACAAGCCGCTATTTTTGCTATATTTGAAAAACTTTTCATTTTGCTACCTCTTTCTAAATAATACGGACAAATTGATGGCACTTTAATCCAGATATATTGTTTGCCGGGTTAAGATTTCCCAAAGAACGGAACCGCAGTATCCGGTCAATTTCGGGTGTTTGCCCTGATATTACAGCAATCTTTGTGCCACAATATGGAGGGAAGGGATTCAATAGGCACAAAACAAATTTGCCAACAATATTAATCGGATGGATGTGCGTAGTTTTCGAGGAGACGTTTGATAACCGGGAAGACGGAAGAAGGGTTAACATAAGCGAAATTCAGGTTACGATTTGTTACGATAATGTAATTAGGAGGCAAAAAACATTAAGATTCACGGGAAATTCCCTCTTCTTATGGATATTTGAATTTTGAGTTGAAAATAATTCCCTTTTGGCGGAAGGACGTATAATATACCAGGCTCTGTGTGTCAATTTCATCTGTATTTCCCCTGCAGTCACAATTTTAGAAGGATTCTTAGACAGTTCTGTCATTCAAAGACGTTGAGGGTTGGGACGGAAGTAACTATTGTAGAACAGGAAAAATCATAAAATGGATAAGAATGCCGCAAAATTAAAAATAGAAGACCTAGTTCATCACCTCGCCAGTCTGGATTCCCTGTTAGTGGCATTTTCAGGTGGTGTGGACAGCGCCTTTCTTTTAGTTATGGCTCGGCAGGTCTTAGGAGAAAAAGTTGTTGGGGCCACTGCAAGCTCTATCATTCATCCTGTCCGGGAGACGGCCGAAGCCAAAGATTTTGCCCGGAAACGTGGCATTTCCCATATAGTTTTTCCTTCGGAAGAATTAAGTGTTTCGGGTTTTGTGGCAAATTCTCCTGATCGTTGCTACCTTTGCAAAAAAAGCCTTTTTGAGAAACTTTTTGAAATAGCACGAGAAAAGGGTATTAAACATGTGGCCCACGGCGCCAACCTGGATGATCTGGCTGACTATCGTCCCGGATTCAGGGCCGCAAAAGAGGCCGGCGTGATCGCGCCTTTGATTGACGCGCAATTAGGAAAAGAAGAGATTCGTTTTTTGTCAAAAGAAATGGGACTTTCAACCTGGGACAGGCCGGCCATGCCCTGTCTTGCCACCAGGTTCCCTTACGGGAGCCCTATCACGGAAGAAAATCTGAAGATGGTTGAAGATGCGGAATCGTTTCTTGTGGAACAGGGGTTCAAGGTGGTAAGGGTCCGGCATCACGGGTCGTTGGCCAGGATCGAGGTGGGCCGCAGCGAGATGGAAAACATCATGAATGAGGGGCTTGGTAAGGCCATTGTGGAAGAATTTCGCACAATCGGTTTTGAGCATGTCGCCTTGGATCTGGAAGGTTACGTATCCGGAAGCCTGAATCGATCCATAGGGAAATTGGGAGAAAAAAGGGCGTAACTGATTACAGGGAGGTCGGGTCTTGAGGCCTTTTCTTCGATTCCGAGTCTCACGGCCTGGTCATTTCAAAGAGTTACGGATGTGTG
>DAOUXC010000239.1 GCA_030666795.1 Desulfobacteraceae bacterium | reverse complement strand
GAGGGAGAGGATATTCAGAGATACCTTTTAGAGCTTGTGGAAAGGGTCAAGGACCACGAAAAGATTCAGGTCCTGGCAGAATCCCTTATTGTCGGGTTTACCGGATTCAAGGGAAATTTCACCACAGAGGTTATGGTCGGTCCAGGCATGTATGAACGTAAGATCGAGCATGGCGTTGTTATATTGGCGACAGGGGCCAATGAATACAAGCCCAAGGAATATCTATACGGTGAAGACTACCGCGTCATGACCCAGATAGAACTGGGAAAAAGACTCGAGGTGAAGGGAGCTGACGATCTCAATAATGTTGTTATGATTCAGTGCGTGGGATCGAGAAATGATGAGCATCCCAACTGCTCACGCGTCTGTTGTCAGAGCGCCGTGAAAAACGCCCTGCATATTAAAGACCTCAACCCGGACGCAAATGTATACATACTATACCGGGATATGCGCATGTACGGACTTTTAGAGGACTACTACACCGAAGCCAGGCAGCGAGGCATCATCTTTGTGCGTTACCATGAGGAAAAGCCTCCCATGGTTGAAGCCACGGACAATGCCCTAATGGTAACCTTCAAGGATCATGTACTTCAGCGGGACATTCGCGTCCCCGCGAATCTTCTGGCACTCAGTGCGGGAATGGTTCCGGAAGATACGCAGGAACTGGCCTCCATCCTGAAGCTGCCCAGAAATGAAGACGGGTATTTTATTGAGGCCCATGTAAAACTGCGGCCTGTCGATTTGGCCAATGAAGGTGTCTTTTTATGCGGTACGGCGCACAGCCCGAAGCTCATATCCGAAGCCATCTCCCAGGCATTAGCAGCGGCCTCGCGGGCCACAACCTTTCTTTCACAGTCGGAGATCACACTGTCTGCGGTCACCGCCAGGGTAGACCAGGAAAGGTGTGCGGCGTGTCTCGTCTGTGTCAAGGCCTGCCCGTACGGGGTGCCCCGGATCAACGAGGAAGGCGCCAGTGAAATTGATGAGGCCCTTTGCCATGGCTGCGGAATATGTGCGGCAGAGTGCCCGGCAAAGGCCATAGAACTGAACTGGTATGAAGATGATCAGATTATTAGTAAGGTAGACGCACTGCTGGAAGGAGTATTGTGATGGAGAAATTCGAACCGATCATTATTGCTTTTTGCTGCAACTTCTGAGGATACACGGCCGCGGACCTGGCAGGTTCCATGAGGCTTAATTATCCGGGCACTATCAGGGTTGTAAGGGTCCCCTGCACCGGAAAGGTGGATGTTCTTCACATACTCAGGGCTTTTGAAAAGGGGGCTGATGGAGTCTACATAGTAGGCTGCCTTGAAGGTGACTGTCGTTTTGAAAACGGCAACCTGAGGGCCCGCAAAAGGGTGGAACAGGCCGGAGAGATTCTCAAAGCCATTGGGATCGGCGGTGACAGGGTAAAGATGTATAATCTTTCGTCCGGTGAAGGAACGAAATTTGCGGAGTTTGCCGTTGAAATGACTGAAAAGATAAAAGAGCTTGGTCCGAACCCCTTAAAAAAGGCCAAAGAAAAAATGGCGGCATAAGGAGTTGCGAGTTACACGTTACGGGTTACGAGTTGCCTTTCAATTATCCGGTTTCTAAACCCGCAACTCGCAACCCGCAACAAAAATTTCAAAACACAATTTTTTGAACGATTTCAGGCCGTACCAGTTGGCCAACACAAGAAAGAGAGGTTAAGTAACATGATCGTTGCAGACAAGAAGCCCATTGAAGAAATAATCGACATGGTCAAAGATTTCAAAAAACTCCTTATTGTAGGTTGCAATGAGTGCGTCACTGTATGCGAGGCAGGTGGCAAGAAGGAGGTCGGGATTCTGGCTTCGGCCCTGCGCATGTATTTCATGAACGAGGGAAAGAAAGTAGACATAGACGAAATTACCCTGGAACGACAATGTGACCACGAATACTTAGAGGAACTTCGCAACAACATTGATCAATATGATGCCGTGCTCTCCCTGGCCTGCGGGGTCGGGGTCCAGTTTATGGCTGAAAAATACTTTGGCACACCGGTCTTTCCCGGGGTCAACACATGCTTTATGGGTGTGACCGAGGAAAGGGGGGTCTGGAGCGAGCGCTGTCAGGGTTGTGGACAGTGTATGTTAGGAAAAACCGCGGGCATCTGCCCCATTTCCCGTTGCGCCAAGAGATTGCTGAACGGTCCTTGCGGTGGTTCCACAAAAGGAAAATGTGAGATCAACAAAGACCTTGATTGTGCCTGGCAATTAATCATCGACCGCCTCAAGGAATTGGGCAGGCTCGATGACTATGAGGAAATCATACCAATTAAGGACTGGTCAACAGAGAGGGCCGGAGGCCCCAGAAAGGTAGTCAGGGAGGACGTAAGACTATGAGTGCAAACAACGTACCGAGCAGGTTGAAAAAAATTCTTGATGCGGGACACTTGGCAGTCACTTCAGAATGCGGTCCTCCCAGGGGAAGCGACCCGAAGGCCATAAAGAAAAAGGCTGAGATGATAAAAGATCATGTGGATGCCATAAACATAACGGATAATCAGACCAGCGTGACCCGCCTTTGCAGTCTGGCCGCCTGTATCCATCTTAAATTGATGGGGGTTGAGCCGACGCTTCAGATGGTCGTCCGGGACAGAAACCGGATCGCCTTGCAGAGCGACATCTTGGGGGCCGCATCCTTTGACATTAACAATATCCTGTGTCTCTCCGGAGACCATCAGCAATTCGGAGACTGCCCTCAGGGACAGAATGTCTTTGATCTGGATTCCATGCAACTGATCCAGACCGTGAGATTGATGAGGGATGAAGGAAAATTTTTAGGAGGAGATGCTATTAACCGTCCTCCTCAAATGTTTGTAGGTGCCGCGGCCAACCCCTTTGCCGATCCCTTTGAAATCCGTGTCCCGCGGTTGGCCAAGAAGATAGCCGCCGGTGTCGAGTTCATTCAGACACAGTGTATTTACAACTTAGATAAATTCGAACTCTGGATGAAACAGGCCCGTGACCGAGGGCTCCATGAGAAGGCCTATATCCTGGCAGGTGTCACGCCTTTTAAATCGGCCGGCATGGCCAAATACATGAAAAACCGGGTCCCGGGAATGGATGTGCCGGATGATGTGGTCAAGAGAATGAGCGGCGTGCCCAAGGAAAAACAGGCGGATGAAGGAATTAATATCTGCGTTGAATCGATTCAGCGTCTAAAGGAGGTGGAGGGTGTGAAGGGGTTTCATATTATGGCCATCGAATGGGAGGATAAAGTCCCTGAAATAGTGGAGAGATCCGGTCTTTATCCAAGACCAAATGATTTATGATTGACGATTTATGATTGATGATTTACGATTGATAATTATTTCCGTTAAAACAGAGGCTGACAACAAATTGAAGCGGGTGAATCAAATTCAACATGAAAAATGGCGAATAATAAGGAGGTTTCGGTATGGCCAAAAAATATATTTTAGTCGTGGATGATGATCCTGATCTGGTGGAAACTGTTGCCATGATGTTGGAAAGCAAGGGATGCGAGGTTGGCCGTGCCTACGATGGAGTCGAGGGTGAAGAGTCGGTCAAGGAACGCCGTCCGGACCTGATTGTCTTAGATGTTATGATGCCCCGAAAGGATGGCTACGTCCTCTGCTCTGAATTAAAGGCGAACGAAGAGACAAGAGACATCCCCATTGTACTTCTAACGGCAGTTGGAGAAGCGGTTCCCACAACCACATATACACACGCAGACGGTATGTCCACCGAAGCAGATGACTATATAGCGAAACCCATTGACACCGCAGGCATGTGGGAAGTGGTGAGTAGTCTGCTTTGATATAAAGTTGAATAGCTCATGGCCCCTCAAACCAGACTCGGAGGTTTTAAGCTCCTGAAAGAGGTGGTATGGATTTCTTTGCTTGAATCCAATCAAAACAAAGGATTTCCAGCGGAGTTCTGCCACCTTTTGGCCGGGGAAAAGATTAATCTTCTGTTCCTGACCTGCGGGAATCATAACGGGGCTTGGGGTCTGGACATTGTTGCAGATCCCGATAACGCAGACAAAGTCTTCAAGCTTATTGAAGAAAATTTCGGAAAGATCAAATATGAAACTGTGAGAGGAGCGGTATTATCCCTTTTTCCCCACAAGAGTGACCCGGAAATCACTGCGGCTCTCCTTGATGTATTCGGCAAGGAGGGCATTGATCCGAATGCCTTAGCTTACTCAAACTCCGCTATTTCGGCAGTTTTGCGAAAAGAGATAGTCGATAAGGCCACAAAGTCGCTGTTCGAACCCTTCAGCTTCAGCGCATATCGGACCCCTGCTGACTGGAAACTTGCCCAGAAAGGCAAGGAACAGCTTTATAAGGAAGTAGTTGCCTCCTACCAGGAAAAGCAGCCCAAAATCTACGCATTGGAATGGCAGGACGGACAGGAGCTTTTGCGGGTAAATTTAAACCGGCGCGACCTGGGAGTCATGGGAAATGCCTTTAGAGACTTTTCCGGTAAGGATCGCGCTTTTTCATTCCTGGTGTCAAATCCCTCCAGTGAAAAAACAGCCACGAATCTATTGTTCTGCCTCCCTGAATCCGGCAGGCAGGATAGTACTAATATGATTCGAGACTTAATTCCCGAAACCCTCATGGACAGAATCTCTCCAGTTTCCGTATTCTCCATGAACGGCCCTCACTTCGGCGATCGTTACGGTATTGCGAGCGAACTCCTTACAGCTTTTGATAACGCCCGGATTGACCTTCTTGCCTTGAGCTGCTCTATCCATTCCATCACAGGCGTCGTGCCTGCAAACCAGGGTGACTCAACCATCGACGCCATCCAGGCATGTTTTGAGGTCCCCTCTGTCATCAGGAAACCATAAATCCGGCCGGCCTATCCGCCGGCCAGTGCTGAATCCTGAACCTGTGAATTCCCATTTTTTTAATAATAATGTGCCTGACGGACTTATGGACTGATGAAGAATATCGTTAATTGGAGACGCAAGGGTTTAGGGATACCTAATGGTATGCATGAATATTATGGGGAGATCAATACGCAAAAATAGGTTGCCTATACATGAATCTACGGAATCACCCTAAAGAGGCCTTATATAGAGGCATTAGCATCGCAAACAGTCGGGCGATATCGGCAGCAATGTCTTTGCCGCATGCCACTACTTCATCCTTTGGAGTTTTCTTGGCGATAGCCAAGTCGATAGCGTCTTTTGTAATCACTGAATCGATGTATGTTACAAGCATATCAATTTTTTGCGCCTTATTTTCGCCTTCGATGCACCACCCATCCTCAAAGGGCAGCAACACGCCAAATGCGGGTTGGGCAAGGTCATAAACAGCCATTTTACCATTGGTGGCGAGCGCTTGCACCATTCGATCGTTTTCTTTCTGCATTAACCAGGTGGCAAAGGATTCCCAGTTTTGCGAGGATTCGCTTTTAGCATCCGGTCGTGCCGCACAAAATCCATAAGTCAGAGACAAATCATCGAGCCTTACAAAAAAAGATGTCTGAGCCCCGGAGTCATTCCTGTTTTGGTGTTCAACATCAGCCCAACGGATTTCAGGCTTTTGGGCAAGTGCCCACGAATTGAAGGTGAAGGTGTCTTTCGGTAATTGTCTGGTTACCGCACCGCCCTGTTGGTCGCGGCCACGCCAGATTGTTCTGGCCGCAGACTTCTTGAAATCACTCGGCTGAAGCCCTTCAAATTTCGGTCTCATCTTAAGGGCTGCTGACTTACGGGGCTGACTTTTTATCTCATTATCTTTTTTCTCTCTGTCGATTTTTTCCCGTTGCCTGCGTTCCTGAATTCGGCGCTGAAGGTCGATGTCGGTTAGGTTCTTTTCGCCATTTTCCCACTGAATCATCATCTCTTTTTTGTGGATGGAGAGGACGGTAAAAATACCTTTCTCGTTTTCGTATTGCTCATCAGAATTAAAATTAAACTCGGTGATTGGTTCCATTTTTTCTCCTCTTAACGTCAAAGATTTACAGGCTTATGAATGAACAACCCCGCCGCAGAGCAGCGGGGTATCAGATGTCATGCCGGACCTGATCCGGCATCCAGTTTAGATTTCTG
>DAOUXC010000316.1 GCA_030666795.1 Desulfobacteraceae bacterium | reverse complement strand
GCCCCGGTATTGGTCACTATCCCCATCCTGTTTCCCTCTATACGTATCTTTCGAGAAAGAAGACGCATCATATCGAGGAATTCGGCAACGCTGTAAGCCCTCACGAGACCGACCTGTTTGATTGCCGCATTGATAACAGTATCATCGGCTGCCAATGCCCCGGTATGAGAGGCCGACATCCTGGCCCCCTCCTTTGTCCTTCCGGGCTTGAATACCACGACAGGCTTTTTTTTCGATACGCGGCCGGCCGTATCCATAAAGCGCCTGGGATTCTTGAACGTTTCAGAGTATATACCTATGGCTGAGGTATTTGGATCATTATTCAAATATTCCAGGACATCGGAATCATCGATATCCGACTTGTTTCCGAGGTCAATGCACTGACTTATACCGGTCTTTCCAAAACTCATAAACCACTCAATTATATTGGTGGCAAACTGCCCGGTTTGGCAAATGAAAGAGGCGTTGCCTTTGAGCGGCTGCTTGGTGTCTATCATGGAGAGAATGAAATCGTTGAAAGGATTAGAGTAACCTACGGTATTGGGTCCGATTATCCGTATACCGTATTTATGGGCCGACTCAACCAGTTCCTCTTCATTTTTCCTACCCTCTACCCCGCCGTCCGAATAACCTCCCGCGGCCACTACCATTCCTTTTACCCGTTTACGTGAACATTCCTCAAGCAGTGTAAGATTTCCGTCAATCCCCAGCAGGGAAAAAACCAGTTCGATGTCTCCGGGAATCTCGGAAAGTCCGGCATAAGTTTTGAGGCCTAATACGGGATTACTTTTTGGATTAACAGGGTATATCTTCCCCTTATAGTTAAACCTGACAAGGTTATTTATCAGTATGTTGCCTGGTCTCATGGCCTGATCGGAAGCGCCTACAATGGCTATGCTCTCTGGGCTAAAAAAGTATTCAATATTTTTCATGACGCATTCAGCCCCCTTCTTTTCCTGACTTGGATGTGGGTGTACTGTCTTTACCAAAATCGGCTTTTTCAATCTTGTCAACGACTCTTTCGAAAACCTCCTTTTCCTCGGACGTCAAAATAGATAAAAACATTCCATTGTTCTGATGATAGAATTCCCTCAACTCTACTCTCATTGATTCCGCCTTTGGCGTGAGAAAGATCCTTATGGCGCGACGGTCATCGGGATCGGCCTTTCTCTCGATCAAATCATCCCGCTCCAATCGGTCCAGCAGGCCGGTAAGGGTGGCCTTATCCAAAGCAACCTTTTGCGCCAGGACGCTGATCGGGACGCCATCCCCCTCATACAGGGCGGTAAGCAGAAAAAACTGGGTTGTCGTGAGCCCGTAGGAAGCCAGTTTTTTTCGAGTAATTTTAGACATCTTCCGGGCGACCCGTCCTACCTGAAGACAAAGGCAATCTTTGAAAAGCATGGTTTTTCCCTTTAAGGTTCAGCGGTTCACGGTTCAGAGGTTCAGGGTTAAAAGGAAGACGTGTTAATAGGTACAAATGTTATATTTCACCCAACCCGCCTGTCAAAGTCTTGCACGGCGGACAGGTGGGTCAAAGAAGTCAATCTCAGTCACGACTCAAACGCCATGAACAGAGCTGAGAATATCAGCAGACTATAACCTTTGAACCTTGAACCCTGAACCTGTAAACGATTATACATGGAGCCCCACTAATAGTAGACCCGTGGTCCCATGATCATACCCGTCTTCGCCTTCGGCTACGCCGCGGTTATCCGCCTCAGCTTCGGCGCGACATCCTCTCATAGCACGGTGATCGTTCGCGCATTCATGCAGGGGCAAGCCCGTGGTCTTCTGCGAAGCCGGATAAAGTAAGCATCCATAAAGTATTTATGCGAATTGTTTTTACATCAACTATATTTTATTATAAGAACTGTCAAGAGTAATCTGGTCACATGCCGAATCTGATCCATTTTGCGCCCTAACTTATTCAAAGGATGTAACGAGTCATGAACTCAGAAAATAGACAATCACAAGGCCAATTTGCCTGTTCATCAGAAAACAAAGCGGATATCTTTCTGAAGGGTGGGACAATCCTCAATGTCTACTCGGGCGAATTGCTGAAAATGAATATAGCGATAAAAGGGGAAAGGATCTGGTATGTGGGTCCATGTTCAGACGTCGTGAGCGGGGATACACAAGTCCTGGATGTGGGCGACAAAGTACTGGTGCCCGGTTACATTGATCCCCATTTTCACCCATGGTTCACCTACAACCCCGTTTCATTCGGTGAAGAAGCCTGCCGCCTCGGGACCACAACCATTTTCTGTGATAATTTGATTTTTTACATGTTAATGGGTTTGAGGCTTTTTGAAAGCTTCATGGAGGCCCTTTCGGAAATGCCCATTAAATTTTTCTGGTTCTGCAGGGCAGTGCCTCAAACTCCCATGACAACAGAAGATGAACTGTTTTCAGTTAAAAACCTGGAGAGGCTTCTCAAAAATCCTCTTGTGCAGTCTTTAGGCGAGATTACGAGGTGGCCCGAAATTTTAAGGGATAACCCGAAAATTATTGAAATGATGCGTCTTACAAAAAGTCTCAGGAAGAGAGTAGACGGTCACACCGCGGGCGCCAAATATGAACAATTGAGTATTCTTTCCAGGGCCGGGGTGGAGTCCTGCCACGAGAGCATCAGCGCGAAAGAGGCCATGGAGAGACTTAGGCTTGGATTCTATGTGGTATTAAGAGAGAGTTCACTGCGGCGGGATTTGCCGGATCTCTTGAGAATCGTTACAGAGAGCAGGGTATGTACGGATCGAATAATGCTGACGAGCGACGCTTCGTCACCCTTATTTTATGAAGAATACGGGGCTACTAATCACGTGCTGGAAATCGCAATGAATGAGGGCATAGACCCGATAACCGCCTACCGCATGGTAACGATCAATCCGGCGGTCTACTTCGGCATGGACCATGAAATCGGAGGTATCGCGCCCGGCAGATACGCCGACATACTTGCCCTGAAAGATCTTGCCCATCCTACACCGGAATTAGTTGTCTCCAAGGGACGTATCATAGCGGAAAACAGTAATCTCATGGAATCTTTTCCATGGAAAGGCTGGGATACTTTTTTTCCGTCACAATCACTTTCCGGACGAAACTGGTCGGCCAAAGACCATCATTTTCATATCGCGAGCCGTGGGAAAGGCATAACGTTTCCAACCATCAGGCTTATCAATCCGGTGATTACTCGAATAGAGCGGGTTGACTTCATTATAAAGGACGGCCTTCTGGATTTGGATGAAAAGGAAGGGTTTTGTTTTCTTTCCCTCATTAACAGGGATGGAAAATGGGTTGCAAATGGAGTCATTCAGGGTTTCGGGAACGTCGAAGGTCTTGCGTGCACATTCAACACCGCCACTGAAATACTTGCCATAGGACGAAAACCAAAGGCAATGAGTGCCGCGGTAAACAGGGTTCTTGATATGAAAGGAGGGATCGTGGCGATCGAAGACGGAAGGGTTGCCCATGAATTCCCTTTACCCTTAGGGGGCCTGATGTCGGATCTGCCCATGAGACAGCTGGCGAAGAAAGACAGGGAACTCAGGGAATTCCTCTCCACAAGAGGATATCCCTATCATGACCCGCTTTATACATTCATTTTTTTACCCAATGATTTTCTCCCTGACGCGAGGATTAATTACCAGGGTGTGGTGGATATCAGGAACAATGAGGTGCTTTGGCCGAGAAGGGATCTGGGTGAGATTTGATTACATATTTATGGAAATTTCTGTAAAATCAGATATGATGGACTCGTAAAAAGTCAGAAAGCGCCAGTTTCAGTCATTCCCGCGGAGCCTGTCCTCGCGGAGGCGGGGAGAGTGAATCCAGGTAAGTTGAAGGATATGGCCGACAGTTTAGCAAAAATGATTTTTTCGATGTTTTATGTTTTTGCGCATTTAGAAAAGTATTTCAAGAGCATAAGGCTATATCATGAATTATAATGAGTTTCTTGAACAAATCAGAGGATTGGAATTTCAGGAATTGAGAGAAGATCAGCCTGAATATATGGAATTTGTGATCGCAACAAGTCATCTTGACGGTCTAAGTTCAATTCTTGAAAGTTACTATGGTGTTCCTTATACATCGCCGGAACAACGACCTTCAAAGCAGGCTCGAAAACACGCTGATCCTTACGGGGGCATAAGAAAAGGCCAGACGCTTTATTGTTTGAATAGGGGGGGAGTTTTCCATTACGCCCTTCTATGGCCCTGGGGCGACGGGAAGTCAACAACCATCAAAATTATTCAGGGTTAAAACAAGGTGTTGGCTGATTGCTGATCGCTGACCGCTGAAAGCTCCATCCG
>DAOUXC010000280.1 GCA_030666795.1 Desulfobacteraceae bacterium | reverse complement strand
GCGCTATCAGCCATCAGCCCGCCATAAGGACGGCGGGCAAGCTTTCGGCTTTCAGCAAAAGAAATTAAAAACAAGGTGTTGGCTGATTGCTGATTGCTGATTGCTGACCGCCTGCCCCGTGAAATTGAAAATTATTTCACTGGGGCTGAAAGCTCCATACAGGAACTGGTTGTTTCTGTATGGACACTACTTCACTCCCGACAGTTCCCGGATCACACGTCCTATGGCGGAGACATCATCATCGCCATAGCCCTTGGCGATGAGCCCGTTTTCCATCTGCGCAACTAACGCGGTGGCGGGGAGTGTGACCCCGAGTTCACGCGCCGTGTCAAGGGCGACCAGCAGGTCCTTGTGGTGCAACCGCACCCGGAAACCGAGAGGATAGGTGTTGTTGACTACGTTCATGCCCCTGTTGTGCAAAACCCATGAACCGGCCGCGCCGCCGCTGATGGCTTGAATGACCTTCTCCATGTCAAGACCTGCCTTGAGTCCCATGGTCAAACCCTCTGCCACTGTGAGATAGGTACCGGAGATGAGGATCTGGTTTATGGCCTTGGTGATCTGCCCCGCCCCGATGGGACCGACATGAGTTACGGTTTTCCCCATGGTCTCCAGGACGGGCAAAGCCCTTTCAAAGTCCGCCTGATCCCCTCCTACCATAATGGCTAATGTGCCGTTCAGGGCGCCTTCGGGGCCCCCGGATACGGGCGCGTCCAGCATTTTCATACCTTTTATCTCGAGTTCCCGGGCCATATTCCGCGTAGCGGCCGGGCTTATGGTGGACATATCTATAACCATCGAGCCCTTTGAAGCGCCGTGTATGACTCCGTTTTCACCGAGAATAGTCTCTTCGACATCGGGGGTATCACTGACGCACATGACGATAATTTCCGCGGCCGCGGCCGCATCTTTCGGTGATTCCGCCCGTTTGGCCCCTTGCTCGGCAACTGGTATTTCCTTTTCCCTGGTGCGGTTATGCACGATCAGCTCATTACCGGCCTTGAGTATATTAAGTGACATACCAATACCCATTGTTCCGAGACCTATAAACGCAACTTTCATAAGTTCCTCCTTACTTTTTGTATTTTATTGTTTATATTTTTGTGCCACAGAGTCACGGAGGACACTGAGGAATCCCTGATTTATATTCATCATGCGCAGCGTGTATCGCCCTTGGGGGGTTCGTTTCACTCACTCAATTTTTCCCCAGTTAAATAGAAAAGATGTTACATTTAACGGGCCAAGCAGTGGGCGCAGAGAAAACCGTGTTATTAATGTACTCTCAAAATCCCGGCAGAGCTGGGATTCCGGTGCTTTGCACTGGAATTAGCGGTGTCAGGGAATGAATGAAACAAGTCGGGTTTTTTCATTCATTGTCTGAACCCCACTTACCTTTTGAGAGTACATCCCAATATTCAATCCACAAGTTCCATTTTTACTCTGAGTACTCTGTGTCTCAAGTGATTCCCGGTAGCGGGAAGAACGGGCGTGAAATATCTATTTCAACAAAAAGTATAGATTCAAACAAGTGGTATTTGTCTTGCGACCTCAATGGTAATCAGGTAACAATCTTTTCACGAGTTGTCTTATTGAGGCCCAGTGTCCCGCCCGGGTTCATTATATTGCTGGGATCAAAGTGGATCTTGAGTGCCCTCAGCACATCCATCTGGACCTTTCCTAAATGTTCTTCCATCCATGGCGCGATCATCTTGCCCACACCGTGATGGTGGCTCAATGATCCCCCGTGTTTTTGAATCTGATCAATAATCCCCTGCTGAAATTTCTTGTATTCATTAACGTCATTCATCCTTGCCATGAAGATGAAATAAAGATTTGTTCCCTGGGGATAAAAATGTGACGCATGACTCAGACAGATTGTATGGGGTCTGCTTTTTATATATGATCTTACCCCTTTGTGCAACCGGTGGAGATTGTCCCATGTAACTCCCGATTCCAAGGTGTCGATCATGATGCCAAAATCATTGACGTCTTCTCTCATGTAAGGATCCGTGTATCTCCCTTTGGCCCATTTCTTAACCGGATAGCCGGTAATGTACATGGCATCGTGCCGGCGGCAGATCCTTTTTATGTTTTTCTTTACATTTTTCGTAAAACCTTTTTCACCTTCGGTATGCCCGATACAGAGACAGCGCTCTTTAGGCTTTAAACCCTTAAGGGACATCAGTCTGTCAATGAACGTACCTTCGATGCCATAGAGCTTTAGGGCGACATCCGTTTCTTCGGGATCGGAGATCCTGAAAACGGAAGGCATGCCGAATTCTCCCTGTGAAATTTCACGGGCCGCATTGACCGTGTTTTCCCAGGCGGGAAATATGAACGCGAATCTTCTCCGGTTTAGAGGCATATATCGAAAGATTTTCAGGGTTGCGTTGACCAGGACCCCGAAGGCTCCTTCGCTACCCTTCATGATGTCATTGACCTTTGGGCCGGTAGCCGTGGCAGGGTAATCATATGTCTTAAATGAGCCGGCAGGCGTAACATATTCCTGACTCAGTACAATGTCGTACATATCTCCGTAATATGACGACTGCTGGCCCGAGCCAAGGGTGACAATCCAGCCGCCCACGGAAGAGTATTCAAAAGACTGAGGAAAATGGCCGCCCGTGTAGCGCCTTTTTGCGTCAAAGAAATCCGGCGCATTATTGAGCATGCTTTCGTAGGCAGGTCCCATTATGCCGGTCTCGACCGTAATGGTCTGGTTGGTTTCGTTGAAGGATAGCACCCGGTTCATATGGGTATTCATAACCAGGGTAAGTCCCCCTTTAACGGGTTTGAAACCCAGGTTTACGGAAGAACCGCCGCCATACACATATACGGGAATTTTTTGTTCGTTGCAGTAAATCACTATTTTGCTTACATCTTCCTTGTTACGGGGATGAACAACAATGTCCGCGACCTCCCCGGCAATTCCTCGCCTCAACTGCATGGCCTCTTCCATGGTCTTGCCGCTTGAGTATCTTGTCCGGGAATAGTCATCCGTAGAAACATTTTCCCGGCCCACAATCCGGATGAGTGACTCAAAATGTTGATCAGAAAGCCGGGGCGGCCTGTCCAATCGAACTTGTTCGTTCCCCTGGTTTTGCGGTCTTTCGAAATCCGCATCCGTCATTTCAAACTCTTTTTTCAGCATGGCGTAAAGCCTGTTATTCGGATGCTTGAACCTGTCCGGCGCGCCCCACTTAAAAATGGAACGATATGTTCCCTTCAAAGGGGGATCGTTTGTCCAGTTGGGTTTGGACCCTTTTAGTTTAAGCATATGGATCATCTCCAAATTAGTTGATCGATGATTGATGATCAGGGTTCAAGGATTCGAGGGGTCCAGGGGTCGAGTGAAAGACTTAATAGTCACTATAGTATGAACGTAGCATACCATTTTGAATCCTCGAACCCCTGGCCCAGACCGATTAACCTCATTAGATTGTCAATAAACTATCATCATTATGAGGCTTGGCATGTGCTTTAAGTAATAACTGGGTCGCGAAAGGGCGGGCTTGGAATCCTTGCCACTTTCTGCCAATTAATTGGGTGAAGAAACCAACTTTATCCTTTAAGATTTCATTTGACAACCTGCTCAATAACTGGTATGACCTCTTACCAGTTTAACGATAAAAAGTAAAGGATAAAAAAAATATTATGAATTTCAGCCCACCAATTCGACCTGCCCTGCATGTTGAACAACAGCTCGTCACTTCAATCCTGGACGGGACGTATCCGCAGGGTGCGGCCCTGCCCAACGAAAGGACCCTTGCCGAAAAGATCGGCGTAACGAGACAGACACTGCGGGAAATCCTGCAGCGTCTTTCAAGGGAAGGATGGATTACCATACATCACGGGAAGCCGACCGTGGTCAATGATTACTGGGAAAAGGGCGGCATGGGTATGCTCGGTACCATGTCACGATACAGTGAGTATCTGCCAAACGGATTTGTCCTTCACCTGCTTGAGGTGAGGGCCAACCTGCTGCCCGTTATCGCCGGGCTGTCCGCGAAAAGGGACCCTGAAGTGATCTTGAAATATTTATCAGGGGCCGGGAAACTCGAGGATAAGGCCGAGGCATTCAGCGTGTATGACTGGGACCTGCAGCTATTGATGGCAAGCCATGCCGGAAATCCCGTATACAGGCTGATCCTGAATGATTTTTCCCGAATGTTTGAATCATTAGGACCTCAATATTTCGGTCTCAAAAAGGCGCGAAAAATCTCCCTCGACTATTACCTTAAACTGTACGATGCCATTGACCGGGGAGATGAAGAGGTGGAGGGCATGGTCCTTTCGACAATGGAAAAGAGTATTGAAATATGGAAAAAAATCACATGACTGAAAACATAAAAGACATCAAAAAAAACTGGGACCTGATCATCATAGGCGGAGGGATCACCGGGGCAGGCATTTTGAGGGAAACGGTGCGCATGGACCTCAATGTGCTCCTTGTGGAGCAACAGGATTTTGCCTGGGGAACCTCGAGCCGTTCTTCAAAGCTGGTTCACGGAGGCCTGCGCTATCTCAAGGAGGGTAAACTTTTCCTGACCCGGGAATCCGTTAAGGAGCGTGAGCGTCTTCTGAGAGATGCCCCCGGCCTGGTTGAACCGTTAGGATTCATGTTCCCGATTTACAAGGGCAGGGGGTTCGGGAAGTGGTCCCTTGAAGCGGGTCTTGCCATTTATGATGTTATTGCAAAAAAACGGCAGCACAGGTTTTACGATTTTGAAAAATTCGTCAAACTTGAGCCCCATATAGACAGGAAAGACCTTACCGGTGCTTTTCACTTTTTTGACGCGCAGGTAGATGATGCCCGCCTGGTATTGCGTCTGATTTTAGAATCAATCAAGTCCGGGGGGCATGCGCTTAATTATACCGCGGTTGAAAAAATAGATCGGAATGACCGGGGCGAAGTTACCGGTGTTATCATAAAGGATGTTGAGACCCATGAAACAAAGGAACTTTACACCGGCGCGGTGATCAATGCCACCGGATGCTGGGCGGAAAAATTTCATCCCTCACCAAAGAAAAAGCTCCATCTGCGTCCCTTGAGGGGGGGGCACATGATATTTCCCGCCAAGGTTGTTCCCGTGGACCAGGCCCTCAGTTTCAGCCATCCTTCGG
>DAOUXC010000023.1 GCA_030666795.1 Desulfobacteraceae bacterium | reverse complement strand
TGGTGGCAGAACGAGCCAAAATATATGGTGAGTCTGCTCAAGTCTTACTTTGGTGACAAGGCGACCAAGGGTAATAATTTCGGATATGACTGGATGCCGAAACTGGATGCCGGAAAGACCTATTCCTGGCTTGACATCTTTGACGAGATGTACAAGGACAAATTTACAGGCTTATTTGCCTGGGGTATGAACCCGGCAGCGTCGGGAGCCAATGCCAACAAAAACAGGCAGGCAATGACAAAATTGGATTGGATGGTCAACGTCAATATCTTTGACAATGAGACAGGTTCTTTCTGGAAGGGACCCGGCATGGATCCCAAGAAGATTAAGACAGAAGTTTTCATGCTTCCATGCTCGGTTTCCGTTGAAAAAGAGGGTTCCATAACCAACAGCGGCCGATGGATGCAATGGCGTTATAAGGCCGCCGAGCCGCCCGGGGATGCAAAGTCTGACGGAGATATCCTGATGGACCTGATGAAAAAGGTCAAGTATCTCTATAAGAAAGACAAAAATGCGGTTTTCCCTGAGCCAATAGTCAATTTGAAATGGGACTACACCACTCATGGTGAATTTGACGCCCACAAGATGGCCAAAGAAATTAATGGCTATTTCACGAGGGATGTCACTGTCAAAGGGAAACTCTGCAAAAAGGGCACGCTGGTTCCCAGCTTCGCCTGGTTGCAGGCCGACGGCTCAACCTCATCCGCTAATTGGCTTTACTGCAACAGCTATACTGAAAAAGGGAATATGGCCGCCAGGCGCAAGAAGGAAAAGTCCGGGATTGGCCTTAACCTTGAGTGGGCGTGGTGCTGGCCGGTCAACAGACGCATTATTTACAACCGTGCGTCCGTGGACCTTCAGGGAAATCCCTGGGATAAGGAGCACCCGGTAATCCAGTTCAAGGGTAAAGCGGAAGGCGGCAAGTACGTGTCCAAGAAGTGGGTCGGCGATGTGCCCGATGGCGGCTGGTACCCCATGCAGAACCCGGACGGCTCCATGCGAAAGGATACCAAGTATCCATTCATCATGAAACCCGAGGGTCATGCGCATATCTTCGGTCCGGGAAGGGCGGACGGGCCTTTTCCGGAACACTACGAACCCATGGAGTGTCCGGTGGAGAAAAACCTGTTCTCCAGCCAGCTTGTCAATCCAACGGCGCCCACATACAGCACCGATATGGATATCTATAAGACATGCGATCCCAGATACCCCTTTGTCGGCACCACATACCGTGTCAGCGAACACTGGCAGACCGGTGTTATGACCAGATGGCAGCCCTGGCTTTTGGAGGCTCAGCCGCAGGTCTTTGTGGAAATGAGCAAGGAACTGGCCAAGATGAAGGGTATCAAGAACGGGGAGATGGTCATTGTAGAATCGGCTCGGGGAAAGCTAAAGGCCGTTGCAATTGTGACCATTCGCTTCAGGCCATTCAAGATCCAGGGGAATGTCATCCACCAGGTGGGAGTCCCGTGGCATTTCGGATGGGTCCATCCCAAGGACGGCGGCGATTCAGCCAACCTGCTGACTCCATCAACCGGTGATCCTAATACCAGGATCCCTGAAACCAAGGCCTTTATGGTCAACGTGAGAAAGGCATAAAGGAGGTGATCTGATGAGTGGAAAGGCTTTTTTTATAGATACGACGTTGTGTACCGGATGCCGGGGTTGTCAGATTGCCTGTAAGCAGTGGAATCAACTGCCGGCCACAAAGACGGAGAACTGGGGGAGTTTCCAGAACCCCAAGGACCTGTGCTTTTACACCTATAAATTAGTCCGGTTCCAGGAACATATGGGGCCAGACAACAAACCTGTATGGTATTTCTTTCCCGACCAGTGCAGACACTGTGTTGAACCGCCCTGTCTGGAAGCTGCCGAGGACGATGCCCCCGGGGGCATCATTATAGACAGCCACACCGGTGCGGTACTTTACACGGACAAGCTCAAAAAGGCCAATGCCGCGGACATTACCGAGGCATGCCCCTTTAATATCCCCAGAGCGCAAAAAGGCACCGGCTACATGTCCAAGTGCACCATGTGTGTTGACAGGGTCAATAACGGACTTCTGCCTGCATGTGTCAAGACATGTCCCACCGGCGCCATGAGTTTCGGGGACCGGGACAAGATGGTTGCCATGGCCAAAAATCGATTGGGTGAGGTAAAGTCCAAATATCCCAACGCTGAAGTCACCGGCCTGGATGATCTGAGGGTCTTCTACCTGCTGGCTGACAAGCCCGCAAAATACCACCAGTATGCCAGTGTGGATGTTGCTCCGAAGGGCATGGATCGCAAGATGGCCCTGAGGAAAATCGGAAGGTCCCTCAAAGACCTGTCCAAGGAATGGCAGATTATCCATAAACTGGCAGGCTAAAGAAGACTTTTTATTAACCGGAAATGTATGTAAAAACCAAAAGGGGTACCACAATGGTACCCCTTTTGTTCTCTTTGCTGAAGAAAAAACCTCCCAAAGACAAAATCTTCGAAAGAAGGGAGGAGATTAATTATGAGAATAATAGTGAAAATCAATTTACATTTGTTGATAATTATTTGTTGTATTGTGTTCATGCACCAGCCTGTCATGGCCAGAAGTAATCCCCCCGAAAAGGGAGAGATGCTTCCTGATCTCACCCTTGCCTTACCTGCCAATCCGGTTCATAGGGACTACCTTGGCCTTTCAAAAGGTGATACCTTCAAGATATCGGAGATCAAAGCCGGAGTGGTGATTATCGAGATATTCAGCATGTACTGTCCGTACTGTCAGAGAGATGCTCCAAATGTGAACAGCCTCTTCAATATGATTGAGGGTAACTCCGGTCTAAAAGACAAAATCAAGATTATAGGCATTGGCGCAGGAAATTCGTCCTTTGAGGTTGATATCTTCAGAAAAAAATACAACGTCCTGTTTCCTCTTTTTCCCGATAATGAATTTATAATCCACAAACGCGTCGGAGAAGTCAGAACGCCCTATTTCATAGCGCTGAAGATCAATAGGGATGGATCGCATAAAGTCATTTACTCTAAACTGGGAGGGATTGAAAAGGCAGATCAATTTCTCGAATTATTGCTCAAGCTCTCGGAATTAGACAAGGGGGGAGGAAGATGAAAAGACTTATCTTTCTAATCTTGTTGGTCCTCGTAACGGGATTTGGCTTTGCAACAACCGCCTTTGGTCGATCTGAGGCATTCAAAGGAAACATCTATAATCCGGGTGTCCTCAAGCCCACAGACAGTGCGCCAAAGCTCAAGGTGGGTGATAAGACCCCTGATTTCTCACTTCCGGGACTCGATGGAGAGAGGGTATCCCTGCAACAATATATTGGAAAAAAGAATGTGGTTATCTCCTTTGTACCTGCCGCATGGACGCCCGTATGTTCGGACCAGTGGCCGGGATATAATATTGTGAGAGATATTTTTGATGCCCATGAGACGATCCTTATGGGGATTACCGTAGACAGCATACCCTCCCTTTATGCATGGACCAATCAAATGGGCACATTATGGTTCCATGTGCTATCCGATTTCTGGCCGCATGGAGCGGTGGCTGATAAATTTGGAGTGCTTCGCTCGGACGGGATTTCGGAAAGGGCCCTTTTTGTCATAGATAAAAGGGGAATTATACGTTATATTGATGTCCACGACATAAACAAGAGGCCACCACTTGAGGTTCTTGTAAAGGAACTTGAAAAACTGCAAAAGTAGGGAGCAAATTTTATGCCCAAAGATTTATTAACACATATTGACCGTCTTATTCAACAAAGACCTGTATGCAAAGAGGCCCTGGAATCTTATCGTGAATTAGCAGGCCTGATGAAAGAAGTGAAACCCGAACCTCAAGACGTAAAATTTGAGGATAGTCTGAAAGACATGAAGAAAAATGAGGGCTTTCCCATTTTTTCAAGGGAAGACCTTCCCGTTGACCTTCATGCCTCATCGGAACTGTTCGCAAAATTCATTGAATATCTGTCAAACACCGAAAGAGAGGACAGGGATGGCCTGAAAAAGGTCCTGGAAAAATCACAAAGCGGTTCAGGGTGGACGGACAGCCTGTTAAAAGCCTTACTCAGGAAAGACGATAAGGCCCTTTACAAAACCGGCAAAGAATTTGATCTGGATCCGGCGACACTTGGTTTTTTAGCACAGGTGGCTTTGAGGCCTTCAGTCTACGCCCTGCGTGAAGCCGTATCCGACCGGATCGATAAAGAGCCCTGGGATTACGGTTATTGCCCTGTGTGCGGCTCTGAACCGGACATGGCCTATTTCGCAAAAACCGGCAAACGTCACTTACATTGCGAACTATGCGGTCGGGAATGGGTCTATCCCCGGCTTAAGTGCCCTTTCTGCCGAAATGATGATCATAAGACACTTGGTTATTTTGAGGCCGAGCAGGAAGAAGGGCTCCGCGTTGATTTTTGCCGGAAATGCCTGAGATACCTCAAGACTTTAGACAAAAGGGTCTTTGAAGAAGCAGCACCCATGGAATTAGAGCACCTGGCCACTATCCATTTGGATATACTGGCCAATGAACATGGGTTCAAGTAATAAAACCGCTTGACGCGATTTTATAAAGCGTCCGGCACTCAACGGAATCAGAGTGCCGGACTTAAAAAAATAAATGCCTATTCAATATACATAGATATTATTCAATAGGATATCCGGCTTTTTCCCATGCCTTCCAGCCGCCCGCCATGTTCTTGGAATTTTTGTATCCCATCTGGCATAGGGTGCACGTAGCTAAGCAGCCCCGGCCACCTTTCTTGCAGTACATAACAATATTGGCGTTCTTATCCGGCACCTTCTTGCCAATCTTGAATTCCAACAGGCCACGCGGAATATTTATGGCACCGGGGACGTGACCCATCTTGAATTCCTTCGGCTCGCGGCAGTCCAGAAAGATATACCCGCCTTTGTCAAGCATGGCCTTGGCGTCGGAAACCGACACTTCACAGATATTCTTTTTGGCTTGGCCAACAAAATCCTTTGCCGTCATGTCCTTGGCAATGGCCGTGGGTGCGCACAGGGTTAAAGCTGCGAATAATGCAATGGCAATGGAAAACAGAGAATGTCTTTTCATGGTAAAACCTCCTTATCTAATGTTTAAAACAAATTCCTCAAATATGGACAGGCTTAAAACCAGCTTGTACTAATCTTTCCGCCTCTTTTGCGGAAACATATCCGTCGATACGATAACATCCTTATTTGCCTTCAAATATTTTTCTTTGACGTCTTTTTTGAGCAGGAACAGATCTTTATTCCCGTGACAGGAATTACATGTCTTGTTCTGGGGAGTCTGCCTCCTGATATTGTGTGGTGTGGCCAATTTCCATGTGGGCAGTTTGTCAAAATTCTTCAGGCCGTCCTTCACATAAAACTTGAAGGTGTCCTGATCTACAGGAATATGGCGAACAGTGACAAACTTCTCAGGCCTTTTTTTGGATCGCAATGGGTTTATGCCGACCTTGAAGTCAATAGGAGATCCCTGAGTCTTAAAGTATGGAAATCCATTCTTGTCTTTTCCGGTATGACAGGCATAGCAGTTTTTATAGGGCTGGGAATGACATACATTGCAGCTCACCTGATCCTTATGAATCCAGTGGTTTTTTGCATTTTCAGATTTCGGCTCATAAATCTTTTTGTGGCAGTCCACGCATTTCGGGCCGTTTTCCACCTCAAAACGGTTCGCATAGTCCTTTCCGTCCCCATGCATCTCATCCGCCTTATGACACTTGCTGCATTTAAAATATTTTTCTTTGTGGATATCAGGTGCCATACCTTTATTCTGGCCTAAATACTCTTTTCCAATACGGCTTCCATGGCAGGCCGTGCAGACCAATTGCATGGGCGGCCTTTTTTGAAAAAGATGTCCCTCCAATAATCCGCCTTCCACGGCTTCCGGGCGGCTGATATGGCACTGCCCGCAACTGCTGTGGCAGGAACGGCAATGGAATCCTCTTGCCTCGTCAACCTTGGCATGTACGGCCTTGTCGGGATTGGCTCGCATGCCTATCATTTTTTTGTATGGAGACAGGCTCACATGAAGGCTGGTCTTATAATTCTCAGCAATATCATCATGACACGATCCACAGGTCTCTGAAGGATCCGGATAGGACGGGTCTTTGACGACGCCTTTATGGGCCTTACGCCAGTCAGGTTGGTTTGGATCGCCGCCGTGGCATTCGTGACAGCCAAGTTCACCATGGTTTTCATCCTCTGCTATTTCGCTGTCAACGAAAATCTTTTCGTGCGGAGCCAACGGCTCCACCGCACCACCTCACCCTTCACCTTCGCTTTCAGTGGATGCCCCGGGTTTACCTTCATTGGCTTTTGCAATCTCCCTTGTGATCTTTATCAATTTTCTTGCGCTTGTGTGACAGCTAAAGCAATAATTTTCTTTCCCCGCGGATTCCGCCGCCGGGCTGCCATAAGGAAAGAACATGGAAACAGCAAAGACCAACCCTACACTTATTAAAAATTTCATGGCTCTCATGGTACTGCTCCTAAAATTTCATGGATCATTATAAAATCAACAAACCAACACACCCCTCAAATAACTTTTTTTCCTATCACCCCCTTTACGCCTACAAGTAAAAGGTCTTAATGTTCAGCCTTGAATCCAGGCATATGAAAGCGTGGCTCGTCCAACCTTTCAGACAAATACGCATCCACCACCTGATCTATCTCTCCGGCTATTCCGCTTATCAGATAAATCTTTGAACTCTGAAGCATGTTTTGAAGCATATCGCTTATTCCGCCGCATATGACGGTCGTCACATGCGACTTTCGAAGAATATTAATGCGTTCGGTCAAGGACAATTCATCAAGATAGATCTCATTTCTCTCAATTTCCCGGTTATGCTCCACTTCCACGAGCAGGACCCGGGTGCACGAATCAAGGACCGGTGAAACCCTGGATCTGAATGTGGGTATGGCAACTCTGACCATCTTAGACACTTTACTGTCTTTTTCAGAAAAATTTGACATTTTAGCCAACTTTTGTAATTTAATGCTAATTAGCATTAATATGGCATGAGATAGTTCACCAGTCGTCCGCCTTGATACTTCCGTTCATCTTGATCACTAAAGCGGAACAGGCAGAGATTTGTGATAAAACATTTGCCTCCATTTTAGGCAATATCCATGCCAAATCCATGGGAGGTGGGAATGCTGGGCACAAACGGCTGAAAATGCGGGGATTATGCCCTTGACAAAAGATTCAATGGGGGGTCATGAAGGGCGCAAAAAGGAACGATGTGAACCATTATAATGTAAACAACGGGAACAATGTGAACCCATATTAGGCCTGGATCTGGATGGTTTTGCGTTTTGGAATTGATTTTTATAGGCTTTGATTGTTGACAGCAGATATACACCCCTGTTAAGAGAAGATAATGCTTAGGAAAACTTTCACAAATTGTATCTGCTCAATATTGATGGAATCGTAAAAAATCCATCAATCCAGTATATTGGGAGGGTGGGCCTCCGGCTCGCAGAGCGTGGCAGATGCGTTGTAGAGATAAAAATGCGCCTTTTTTAAAAAAAATCCGCATGCCCCGCCATTGCGAACTATAGCCGCTACTTACTGAGCTATTACCACAACGTTATGAAACAATTCGAAAAATCAATTCAGCAACATTATCAAATAATATTGGACAGTATTGCGGATGGTGTCTTTACTGTGAATCTTGATCTGTTTGTTACATCATTCAACAGGGCGGCAGAAAAGATCACAGGGATTTCGAGGAAGGAGGCGATCGGAAGGCAATGCCTTGAAGTATTAAGGGCCAATGTTTGTGAAACGGGTTGTCTGCTCCGTCAGACCATCGAGACAGAACGCCCCATTGTAAACGTGCCCGTCTACATTCTTCGCTCCGACAAAAAGCGCATTCCTATCAGTGTGACAACGGCCCTTCTGAAGGATTCAAATGGGAGGGACATCGGGGGCGTAGAGACCTTCAGGGACCTGACGGTAGTCAACAAACTGAGGAAGGCGCTTCTCAAACAGCATTCCTTTGAAGACATAGTGAGCAAAAATGAGAAGATGCTCCAGCTTTTTTCGACTCTACCGCAAATAGCCGAAAGCAGCAGCACTGTGATGATTGTGGGGGCAAGCGGTACAGGAAAAGAGCTTTTCGCAAGGGCGATTCACAATAACAGTCTGCAACGGAAAGGGCCCTTTGTCACCATAAATTGTGGGGCACTGCCTGATACCCTGTGTGAATCGGAACTCTTCGGATACAAGGCGGGCGCCTTTACAGATGCCAAAAAGGACAAACCGGGTCGATTTGCCCTGGCCCAGAACGGGACTATTTTTTTGGATGAGATTGGTGATGTCTCACAGGCTGTACAGGCCCGGCTTTTGCGTGTTTTGGAAGAAAAAGTTTACGAGCCGTTAGGGTCCACGAAAACGGTCAGGACCAATGCCAGGGTGATTACCGCAACCCATCGCAACCTGGAAGAATTGGTAAGGGCCGGCACATTCAGGGAGGACCTGTATTTTAGAATAAATGTAATAAAGATGTTGCTGCCTAAACTCTCAGAGCGAAAAGGAGATATCCCCCTGCTGGTGGATCATTTTATCGAAAGGTTTAATCACCTGACCGGAAAAAATATCATGGGCCTGTCCCAAAAGGCAATAGCCGCACTCATGCTTTATGACTGGCCTGGAAACGTACGCGAGCTTGAAAACGCAATAGAGCACGCCTTTGTCCTCTGCCAGAGCGATTTAGTCCGTCTACAGGACCTGCCTGATCGCCTGATCCCTGAAAGTGATTCCATACTTGTGCCCACGGGCCTGACTCTCATGGAAATTGAGAAACGGACCATTGAGCAGGCCCTTCAGAGAAACCAGTGGAAAAAAATGGTAACGGCCCGTGAACTGGGTATTGACAAAAACACCTTGCGCCGCAAAATAAACCGACTTGGCATTGACGTGCCAAAGCCCTTAAGGCAAGGACGGTCACTGCACCGTAAAAAAGAGTCATTGGTTTGAGTCAAGATGTAATAGCTCAATAAGTAGCGACTTCATTCAAGAATGGCGGGGCATGCGGAACTCTTTTCAAAGACAACTCAGATAAAACCTGATCAGCTCTTCCTGTTCCCCGAATTGTGTGGAATTTTTACTCTCCTCTATATTCTTCAAGAGGGTCACGGATATTGCCCTGGCGTCATCAATCCTTCCGGCATCCGTCAATTTACGGAAAAAGTATTCATAAATGGATGTCCGGGCCGCGAAATCGCTCGAAAAAAACATTGAATAGACCTCTTCCCACCTGCCTTGATCAATAAGAAAACCCATGGCAAGGGCACTGAATCCGGTTTCATCATAATAATTTTGATAGGCCATGGGATAGGGAAAACCCTGCTGGATATATTGCTTCAGTTTCATGGGAGATTCGGGACTGCAGTAATAAAAGGGCTCTAAATAACCATCAGACTTCATTCCGTACAGGTGCCCTTTTTCTTTATCCTTCTCAACAAACTCGCACAGGGGCGTGCCCTGGTATATTCTACTCCCTATGGTATACTCGTATCTCCTCAAAAAATGTGGGGGATATCCCTTCATCTGTTCAAGGGAATGATCTAATGTCTCATGGGTCTCCCCGGGAAGACCGAAAATCATGGACAGGGTGCAGCTCATTCCATACTCTTCACAGAGCTCCAGCGTCCTGAGTATGTCTTTCCGGCGGTATGAAACCTGGTTTTTCTTGAGGACGTCATCAGCAAAACTATCGCACGTTAAGATGATTGAAAAACCCGCCTCAGCCAAAAGCTCTGCAAAATCAGGATCAAAGGGTGCGGGTAAAAACTGTGAAGAAAAACTGAAACGCTGGTGTAACCCCTCTTTTATGATCCTTCTGACCAGACCGGAACAATATACAAGGTCGGGCACATTGAACTCCGTATCCACAAAAAAGATAGTGTTAATGCCCTCGTGGGTCTCAGATACGGTTTTCAGTTCTTCAATGACATGGTCAATGTCCCTGAAAAAAACACTTTTACCCTCAATAAAGGGCTCTACGCAGTAACTGCAGACCCGGTTACAACCCCTTTTTACCTGTACGGGCAGCCCTGCTGTTTCAAAGGCATAATTAAAATTTTTATCCCTTTCGAATGGCAACGGATTCCTTCCAAAATGGTAATCCTGTCTTGGATTGGCCACATAATCGCCGTTTAAGCTGGCAAGATTCGGTATCTTCGAGATCTTTTTCCTGTCCGGAAAGGCCTCAATGAACCTGCGCAAAGGTTCCTCTCCTTCACCCACGACCCCATATTCAATACCTAAATATTTCAGAATGGCCTTCGGGGAGATGGTAAAGGCCCCTCCCCCTGCAATAATGGGCACACCGGGTGCATGCTTTTTGATAAAATCCACAAGCCCTTTGACCTCCGGGAGGAAATAAAAGGTCTTGTAGCCATCCCCCCCGTAATCGCCGTGTTCCTCGCAGGACATGCAGGTATCAATGTTTCTCATACCAAGACCGATAATATCAGGTTCCGCATGTTCCAGGATGCTCACCAGATTGGCTTCCGGATCAGGGTCGGGCAGGTAGGGATATTCGATGGTCACATCATGTCCGGATTGACGCAAGTAATGGGCGATCAAATCAAGTCCAAAGGGATAGACCTGCTTAATCAGGTAATATTTGTCCGTATAAAGAAGTAGTATTTTTTTCTTTTCCATTTTTGATGAACCCATAAAAAGTCTAAAGATCTGTGAGACTGGCAAGTCTTTGATGTTAAAATATTTGTAACACTTTAAAACGCTGCGAGAGTGAGGTGTTTTTCAACACTCTGAAATGTTATGTATTTTTTAACATTATAGACGCTCATTTTTCAACCAATAGTCACAATAAAAGGTTGACAAATGGGACAAAATCAGAGATAACACTACACTTTACAGAAGTCGTACACCACTTCTGCCCAAAATCCGTTTTTTGAATATCAATTTGTCATGGAAGAGTCAGACCTGTTCCGTTGACATCAACGGTTATTCAAAAATTTAAGATACTTTTACATATGGCTCAAAGCGGCTTTTTCATTTCTGATTACTTTGAACCCTCAACACCTGGCGATTTTGGGCAATTTTTTCAACCCAGCTCAAGTAAATCTAACTTCCAGTTCTAAAACAGAATTTTTAAAAGCGTGTAGTTATCAGGCCAAAGAGTCCGGTCTTAATTCATATTGGACAGCACTTTTAATTTAACTGTAATTTAAGGAGGTGCCGAATGGAAGAGGAAAGAGAATTTTACCAGAGGTTGTCGGAAAAGGGGGTCTCAAGAAGGGATTTCATGAAGTATTGCGGCGTCCTGACCGCTACCATGGGACTCTCATCATCCTTTATCCCCAAGGTGGCGGAGGTGTTTGCCGCGCCAAAACAAAGACCCCCGGTAATATGGCTGCAGTTTGCCGAATGTACCGGTTGTTCTGAAGCTACTATCGGAACAATGTATCCCTGGATTGATGAACTGATTCTCGAAATACTTTCCATGGAATATCACGAGACCATCATGGCCGCGTCCGGTCACCAGGCGGAGGACACCCTCAACGCAGCAGTAAAGAAATATAACGGGAAATTCATCTGCGTGGTGGAAGGGGCTATTGGAACCAAATACGACGGGGCTTACGGAAAGATAGGAGGTCGGACGTTTTTAGAGATCGGTAATGAGGTGTGCAAGAAGGCCCTTGCCGTGATCTGTATTGGCTCCTGTTCCTCTTACGGAGGCATCCAGGCCGCCGCGCCTAATCCCGGCGGATACAAAGGCGTTGGTGACGCCTTGGGGATCAAAACGGTCAATATACCGGGTTGTCCCCCCAACCCGATCAATCTTGTGGGGACCATTGTCAATTATCTGCTTTTGGGGAAACTCCCGGCGTGTGACAAACTTGGAAGACCCCTGTTTGCCTATGGGACATCCATACATGATCAATGTCCCAGAAGATCCCATTATGAAAATGATGAATTTGTAGAACAGTTCGGCTCCGAAGAGGCCGCAATGGGTTATTGCCTTTACAAGCTCGGTTGCAAGGGCCCGGACACTTACAACAACTGTCCTATCGCAAAATTTAACGACGGCACCAGTTGGCCGGTTGAGGCGGGCCATCCCTGCATAGGATGCAGTGAACCGGGTTTCTGGGACAAAATGACCCCCTTCTTTGAGGAAAGCAAATAGGACTGCAGGTCATTTGGTCTTGAATTGATATAATACTCTTAAGAAAAGAGAGGAGAAAAAATGGGCAAAAAAATTATGATCGATCCGGTTACAAGGATAGAAGGCCACTTGCGCATCGAAGTGGAAGTGGAAGGCGGCAAAGTAAAAAACGCCTGGAGCTCCGGACAGATGTTCCGTGGCATTGAACTTATTCTAAAGGGGAGGGACCCGCGCGACGCACCACTCTTTACGCAACGCACATGAGGCGTCTGAACAATGACTCATTACCTGTCCTCGGTGAGGGCAGTCGAAAGTGCGGTTGGCGTAAAGATACCTCCTGTTGCACGTATCGTGAGGAACCTTTTGCACGGTGCACAGTTTCAACATGACCATATCGTTCATTTTTACCATCTCCACGCCCTGGACTGGGTGGATATTGTCAGCGCCCTGAGCGCCGACCCCAAAAAGACGGCGGCCTTGGCTGACAGTGTGAGCAATGCTCCCTGGGGAGGAGCCGTCTATTTCAAGGGCGTCCAGCAAAGGATCAAAACCTTTGTGGACAGTGGTCAATTGGGACCTTTCACAAATGGCTACTGGGGCCATTCCGCCTATAAATTACCACCCGAAGCGAATCTGATGGCTGCTTCCCATTATATTGAGGCATTACGTATGCAGGCCAAGACACGCCGGTTGCATGCCATCTTCGGCGGCAAGAACCCTCACCTCCAGTCCTTTGTGGTCGGGGGCATCACCTCCGTGAAGGACCTGACGCCGGATCGTATCGCGGAATTCCTCTATATCTGGAAAGAGACCCAGGATTTTGTCAAAAATGTATACATTCCCGATATCTTAGCCGTTGGTTCCTTTTACAAAGATTGGGGAGCAATCGGTGGGACCTCAAATTTTCATGCCTGGGGAGAACTGCCTGAATCGGAGAATGAGCCTGAGAGCCTGTTTATGCCGCGAGGTGTCATCATGAATCGCGACCTCAAAGGCGTCAAGATGGCCGAGGAATCCAAGGTCACCGAGCATGTGACGCACTCCTGGTACAAGGGAAATGGGGCCAAACACCCCTATGAGGGAGAGACCAATCCCCAGCACGGTGATTATGATACAAACGGCAAATATTCCTGGGTCAAAGCACCACGCTATGAAGGCGAGCCGTGCGAGGTAGGCCCGCTGTCCAGGGTCCTGGTCGCCTATGCCAAGGGACACAAAGGAATTCAGGGCGTGGTAAACGACACATTGAAGAAACTGAGTATCCCCGTCACGGCCCTGTTCTCAACCCTTGGCCGAACCGCGGCACGCGGGCTCGAGACCGTAGCCATAGGTGACGCCATGGAAGGCTGGATCATGGAACTGGTGGACAGGCTGAAAAAGGGTGATAGTAAGACTTATCAGCCCTGGGAAATGCCCAAAACCGGTATGGGTGTCGGTCTCAACGACGTGGCCAGGGGCTCTTTGGCACACTGGATCCGGATCGAAGACAAGAAGATCCAGAATTACCAGTACGTAGTGCCTTCGACCTGGAACCTGGGACCCCGCTGCGCAAAAGGTAAGCTCGGTCCGGTAGAGGAAGCTCTGATCGGTACGCCTGTTGCCGATCCGAAACGTCCCTTGGAGATACTTCGAACCGTCCACTCGTTTGACCCATGCATTGCCTGCGGAGTTCATGTCATAGATCCTGATTCAAACGAGGTCTATAAAGTAAAAGTCCTGTAAAGGTATGTGCACATGAGAACCCTTCAACCTCTATCATTCTGAGGTGTGAAGGGTTCTTTTTTTGTAACCTCTGAACGCCTACTTTTTTTCAAAGGGGAAAGCAATTGGCGAGCCTCTCCAAAATCCCTAACCCTGAATCCTGGCTCAGGTATGTTGTTGAACACCCCCGTCAAATCATTTTCGCGATCCTCCTGATCACTCTTTTTTTCGCCTGGCAAATCCCCAATCTCCGTTTCCAGACATCTATCTATGACCTCGCGATCGAGGATCTGCCCGAAACAATACAATACCATTCATTTAAAAATGACTTCGGTTGCGAAGAAATCATCCTGGTAGTGGCAAAGGCCAAAAACATTTTTGAACCGAAGACCTTTGAACAGATCGAACGGCTGGCAAAAAAATTATCGGGAATCAAGGGTGTAAAAAGGGTAATAAGCCTGCCGGGCATAAAAAAGGCCATGGATATTACCGACAAATGGAGCCTTTCGGATTTTAAAGGGATTATCTCTCCAATCAAGCTGCTTCAAAGAAACCTCATATCCGAAGATAACAAGACCACGGTTCTTTCACTTATATTTGAGGATGTTAAGGAAAAAGACCAGGTAATAGATGACGTAAAAAAAGTGATTGATAATACAAATGCCGGTCTTTCCCTTTACCAGATCGGCATGCCCATCGTATCCAAGGCCCTGGGAAAATTCACCGAACAGGACTTCTTCAGGTTGCCCCCCGTTACCTTTGCCCTCATTGCCATCATTCTCTTTGTGTTTTTCCGGAACCTGCGAGGGATACTGATCCCTGCCGGCTCCGTACTTATTGCCCTGATCTGGACCTTCGGTCTCATGGCCTGGACAAAAACGCCTCTCGCCATGCTGACCATGATTGTTCCGATTTTCCTGATCGCTGTGGGCACGGCATATTGCATGTATATTTTTCCTGAATATCTTGAGTCCATCAAGAAATCAGATTCCCCAGAGGAGGCATCCTTTAGATGTTTCATTCAACTGGGATTCCCGACAACACTTGCCGTCATCACAACCACAATCGGTTTATGCTCCCTGCTTGTCAACAAGATCAGTGCGATTCGCGAATTTGCCGTCTTTTCCTGTTTTGGCATCCTGTGCATGCTCGTCATTATTCTTACTTTTCTTCCTGCTGTCATGGCCCTCCTGCCCTTTCCAAAAAAGGATCAGGAAGAGAATGAGCCTCAAGACGGATTTTTTGATCGCATATTGGCCGGCATTATCAATCTGAATCTCCATCATAAAAAAACAACCCTTGCTTTTATCGCCCTTGTGGCCTTAGCCGGGATCATAGGGATTTCCCGTGTCCGTGTCGAAACCAACCCGGTAGGCTTTTTCAAGGAAGATACCTCCATCTCCCGCCATTTCCACGATATCTACAGGGATATGGCAGGGAGTTTTCCCATAAACGTGGTCGTGGACAGCAAGGAAGATGATTATTTTGAAAAACCCGGCCATCTGGAAAAGATAGCGGGGCTTCAGAAATTTCTCGATTCTTTAGACGGTGTTGATAAGACAGTCTCCTTTATAGACTACCTCAAACTGGTCAACTATGCCACCAACCGGCATAAAGAGGAATTTTACACCCTGCCCGAAGAACCCTTTGAAGTCCGCATGCTCGTGAACAACTACAAAACCATGCTGGGCAATGATATGTTACAAAGATTCATGAACGCGGATTTCAGTAAATTGAACATACTGCTGCGCACTCACATATCAAGCTCGGTCGATTTTTTAGCGGCTCAGAAAAGCATAGAAAAACACCTGCGCGAAAATTTCCCGGAGAGTTTCTCCTTTCAAGTGACCGGGTTTGGCGTGGTGATTTCCCAGAGCAGTAAACTGCTCACCGAGGGCCAGGTGAAAAGCCTTTCCCTGACACTGATCCTTGTCTTTGGAATTATGTTTCTGCTCTTTATGTCCTATAAGGTCGGTTTCATTGGGATGCTTCCCAACTGTTTTCCAATCATAGTCAATTTCGGCCTCATGGGATGGCTTGGCATTCCCCTCTCCGTCGCGACAAGCTTGATCGCCAGTGTGGCCATAGGCCTGGCGGTCGATGACACCATTCATTACCTCGTCAGATATAACCGTGAATTCAAGAAAGACCTGGACAAAAACAGGGCGCTTCAGGACACCATCAAAAGGATCGGGAAGCCTATCATTTTTACCACACTGACCGTTGGCATCGGCTTTTCCATATTGATGTTTTCCAATTTCAAGCCCACTGCCGTATTCGGGCTCATGATGGTTGTCACCATGTTTTCGGCTCTTGTCGCGGATCTTATTCTCCTTCCTTCTCTGATGCTCAATGTGGAACTGGTAACGGTCTGGGATATGTTAAAGTTAAAACTCGGAAAGGATCCCCAAAAAGGTATCCCTCTTTTCGATGGACTGTCCAGCACACAGGTTCACTACATTTTGATGGCCGGAGCATTGAAGCAGTACAATGGCGGAGATACCCTTTTCAGAAAGGGCGAGGTGAGTGATTCCATGTATGCCGTCATCTCCGGAGAGCTTGAGGTTGTAAAGGTAATAGATGAATCCTCCAAAGACAATGTTGATGGCGTAAAACAGCTCATAAGCAGACTGAAGGCCGGGGACGTGGTAGGTGAAATGGGCATGATCCGGTCGTGTGAGAGGTCTGCCACGGTAATCGCTACAGCGCCTTCGGAACTCCTGCAAATAAACGACAGGATGGTCAGAAGGCTTCACTGGCTTTACCCTCCAACGGCCCAGAAATTTTTCTTCAACCTCATGACCGTCCTGTGCGACCGGTTGGAAAACCTTACGGAAAATTTTCTTGGTGTCACGACCCTGGACACATTGACAGGGCTTTACACACGCTCTCATTTTACGGACATGCTTAAAAAGGAAATTGCCAGATCGCAGAGATACAAAACGCCACTCTCTCTTCTGGTCATGGACCTTGATAATTTCAAGGGCATTAATCATCTATACGGGCATCACACGGGTGACGCCATTCTGGCTGAAGTGGGCTCATTTCTAAAAAAACATTCCCGAAAAACGGATGTGATTTCGCGTTACGACGGTCAGCAGTTTGTCATAATGCTACCCCACAGTAATGCCGAAACCGCCCATTCGGTTGCCAACCGTTTAAGGGAACTCCTTGCCAACCAATGTTTTCGAATGGGCCCTAATACAATCTATATTACGACCAGCTTTGGTCTCGTTTCCATTAATAAAGACGCGGAAAAAAACCATATGGAGTTTCTTAATGACGGTTTCAATGCCCTTAAGGAGGCCAAGGAGTCGGGCAAAAACTGCGTTTCCGGGTTTCAGGAATCATTTGTTCCACCGTCGTGAGCAACTTCAAAAAGCGCTTGAAATTTAGACAAATAGAGAGCATTCTAAAAATATGACAAATAAAGATGAAAAACATATAATGGTTCTGGGCGTGGGCAATCTCATTTTTACGGACGAAGGGGTTGGGATCCACGTGATTAGAAAATTAGATGAACGCTATAGTTTTCCTGAAAACGTATCTATCCAGGATGGCGGCGTCTTAGGTATCAACCTTTTGGGGGTTATCTCAGCGGCCGATCACCTCATTGTTGTCGATGCCGTCAAAAATCGGGGCAAACCCGGCGATCTCCACCGGCTTGAAGGGAAAGAAATACCTAAACGTATTCTTGGAAAAAACTCACTCCACCAGGTGGATTTTTTGGAGGCGTTGACCCTGTGCCAGGCCCTTGATAAGGTCCCTGAAACCGTTATCGTAGGCGTGGAGCCCAAAGACATTGAGAGCGTGAGTCTCGAACTGACACCCGTGGTTCAGGAAAAGCTGGATAATCTTATAGACATGGTCCTTAAAGAACTCGATCATCTTGGAATAGTCCCGTCACCCTTGTCGGAGGTTCCGGTCTAACAGCGGGATGTCTGTGGGTTTGGGTTATTAGTGCCGATTTAAGAACATCCGGCCAAAATATCCCTAAATCGTAATTAATCCATCCCGATTTATCGGGATGAGAATTGAAAAGGCTCCACCGTTTCATGCATTTATAAAGACGTTAAATCAGACAAGATCAACAGGATTGACAGGATTTGTAAAGGCATCATTGTGTTGTTTCAAAGCCATCACAAAGTGATGGGTCCGGATGGACTTCATCCGGCCCCATGCGGAGGACTCATCGTGAGTAAAAACAAGCCGGCTTATTTTTACTTCTGATGAACCTCCACATATCGCTTTGAAACAGTGTCTTTCCAAAATAATCCTGAATATCATGATCATCCTGTCTAAAAAACCAAAAGAGGATCTGAAATGGCCCCTTTAGGGGCCTTCCTCATACCACCAGTTCTAGTGGTGGTCGCTGATTCCCCCTTTAGAAAAGGGGGACTTCAGGTTTTCCTTCAGGAAAAGGATAACCCAAATTCTCCCCCCTTTTGTAAAGGGAATCCAGCTTCTCCCCCCTTTTGTAAAGGGGGGTCGGGGGGATTTTTAGGGGCATCGTATCAAGCTCGACCTTAAGGTGGTAATGTTTAGAGTTGAGATAGACGACACAAAAGCAAAACTTCAGAGCGTAAGGAGCGGATAAACATGTGCCTGGCAATACCGGCAAAAATCATTGAGATCAAAAATGAGATGGGAACCATTGATATGGATGGAACCCAGAGGGAGATAAGCCTTCTTCTCCTTGAAGACGCGGAAATAGGGGATTACGTGTTTGTTCACGCGGGCTTTGCCATCCACAAGATTGATGAGACGGAAGCCATGGAATCCCTGAAGGTCCTTCGTGAGATGGCATCCATGGAAAATGGGGGAGAAATATAAAAACAGATATTTTCTTGACAATATTTCGTGTTTTTTACTATATTTCACAATACAGTCGATTTAGAAAGATAATCTTTAATAATGATATGAAATAATTAAACTTTTTTGAAAAAGGAGGTAGGAATCGCGATGAACAAGAAACTCTTGAGCCTTTTGATTGTTATCTTTACCGGTCTGCTCTTTCTCTCTGGAGGCGTTTTGATTGCCGCTGATGTGCCCGATGAGGTCTCCATTGACAACCAGGGTTATAAAAAAGACAAGAAGGGTCCTGTTAAGTTCTCCCACAAAAAACACAGTACGGACTACAAGGTTGCCTGCACGGACTGCCATCATGAGTACAAAGACGGCAAAAACTGCTGGAAGGAAGGGGACGCGGTAAAGAAATGCGGTGATTGCCACAACCCGAAGAAAAAAGACGGCAAGGTCATGAAGCTGCAAAATTCCTATCACAAAAACTGTAAGAATTGCCACAAGGCCTTAGTTAAAGAAGGCAAATCAGACAAGGCACCGTTTAAGAAGTGTAACCAGTGCCACGCCAAAAAAGCCAAGTAGTCCCCTGATCTACCTTTCAAATAAACATAAAAGCCGCTCTCATAAGAGAGCGGCTTTTTTTGTGAAACACTCATCACTCAAGCTGATGTTGAAAAGTTTTGTTACGTATAGATTTGGGAATACTTGAATCGGGTGCTTTTCAAGTATTGTGATGCCAGTTGTAACAGGATGAGCGCCCTACAAGCTCAATAAAGGTGAGAAAGCTACTATCTACAACTTTTCAACTACCAAAGCTATCCTAAAATAACCGTAAAATCAGATCTATCCAGAATACATGAGTCAAGGCAAAACAGAAAACAAGGTGAATGAATTTCATTGCTGAGGCAGCAAAAGATCCAACGAGTTGATTTTAGATCCTTTCAATTTGTCAGTAAGGCGGTTTTTTTGCTGAATCTCGAAAAATCGAAAAAAATATTATTACGAAATAAAAATTCAAGCAATTTTGTCCATTTTTTGATATTCCACCTCTGCACTTCATTCGAGCTAGAATATTCATTAATATCAATCACTTCCTTAATCCAAATAATCTCATTAATTTTACCTTAAAAATCAATAATGGGTATAAATCATACCCATTCCATACCCATTTTTATGGGGTTGACAATATGATTTTATGCTGGAAAAATTAATAGTCAGGCTGGGTCGTATGACCCGTTATTAGATTTTTCTCTTTCAACCTTTAATTAAGGTTTGAAAATGATCAAAAAGATAGGCCAAAGGCCCCACTTCTCGAAAAAAAGGTGGGGTTTTTTATTTATGGAAAGAAAGATGAGTGAAAAGGCATATTTTTTTGATCAAATGTTGTTGTACCGCAACAACCCTCACATTGAATCATCTAGGTAAAAGCGACTTTAAGTTTTGGCTATTTAGGGTTTCCTGAAAAAGTAGTCTAAAAAAAGTAGTCTAATTGCGATTTACGGCGTTTTGCCGCTATCATTTCAATTTAAGTGCCTT